>NZ_LN867111.1 GCF_900000175.1 Estrella lausannensis | reverse complement strand
TGCTTCTAAAGCATACGCTATTTTCTTTTGGAAAAACGCCTTCAGGCTACCTTTTCCAAGGTGTTCAAATTTAAAATACACTGTAACTCTAAGCAGAAAGTGATGTCAAGTCTATTTATCACTTTATGCATTCTTTTATTTTCTAGAAACAGTCGAATGCAAAAAAACTTTAAATATAACACATTGGAACATGTTAACGGCGTTATTAACACGGTTGTTAATACACTTCATCTCAGTACACCACACTACATCTCTGTTCTCAAAACTCTAACTCTTCCCTTCTGACGCTGCCCAAGCGAATCAGCGCTCGGATAACTGTCGAGGTGTTAACTACCCTTCCAAGCTTATTTGAGGCGTACAGCGTCAACTCATTCAAGAGCTGTTTGTCTGCCGGGTCTACCGTGCAGCTAATCTGCGGGCTAATTCTTCCGGCGGTGCTGCTTTTGACAGGGGCTTGCCCGGTTGCTAGGTCTTTGATAGCTTCGAATTTGTCCGCGTGCTTTTCTTCTGTGATGTTCTGAGAGGCGGCGACCGCTTGCAAAGATCGTTTCACTCTATTTTTTGCCATGCAGTAGTCCCTTAATTTCCTTTCCTAGTGCTTTGATCTCTTTGGTGGCCTCAGCATTGTTCAAGCCTCCGACATACCCTTCCGTGTATCCGATGTCTTGATAAGCTACCCTTAAGCCCATTTTTGTATTCAGGCTAGGAATCCCGAGAAGCTCTTCGCCTTCGGGCACGCCTTCTTTGTGTGCTGCGGTGTTCTTTTGAAAGAAGTTCCAGAGTATTCTCGTTTGCCCGGCTGTCGCCTTCTTCACGAGATCAACGTATTTAATCTGAGCTTTTAGATCCCTTGGAGAAGGGCGTGAGATGATTAGGTTTAAGTCGCTGAGCTTGGCAATCACTTCGATCATGGCCGGATCTTCATGTAGGGAGCGAGGGTTGCCGTCCACGATCAGGTAGTCGTATCCGTTTTTAGCGTACTGCTTTCCTTTCTCCCACAGGTCGGTTTTGTTGATTACCGAGATTACCTCGAAGGGCATTTCAGGATTAAGAGCCTTGGCGCTGACGCAAGTCCCCTGCACGTCGGCATCAAAAAGAACGACCTTTGCTTTGTGGGTCTGGGCCAACTCCCAAGCTAGAACCAGTGAGACGCTGCTTTTCCCGCTTCCGCCTTTTGCTCCGACGCTACTGATAACTTTCATTTGATACCGTTACTTTTCAATGTGACTTAGCTAAACGACTTCTCTTAGTTCTTGCGGTGGTGTCCGTTTCGACACGCTGCTTGACCCAGTTCTCGAGAACCTGCTTGTGGAAGCGCCAGACCCGTCCCATTTTGAATGCGGGAATCGCTCCGACCCTGACATACTTGTACAAGGTGGGCTTTGCAAGCTTGAGGTATGTGCAAGCTTCATCTATATCAAACACTTCGGCCATAAATCCTTTTAGGTGGTTAGTTGTCTTAAAGGCGACATCAAACAACACCTGTATGTTTCAGTCAATTGATTTGTTGATACCAAGTGATATTTAGTGGATTTTGTCACTCTATAATGCAGTACCAGAGTGTTGTTGTGTGACAGGCAGACTATGTGACAGAAAGACTCCATCGCAATATTTCTGAGATACAGTGATGTTGTGATACTGTAATACAGTAACACTTGCACACAATCTTACTGTGTTGTATATTGGTTACGCTAATTTAAGTTAACGTAAGCAAATGTTTTTTGGTGGATTATGACCCTGACGACTTCAGCGACTTTCAGCCTAACAACCGATCAAGCCGAGTTGATGGAAAGGGCTGTCGCCTATGAGAACGCCTCTCTATCACCAAACACAATCAGAACGTACAAATCTATGTGGTCAAAGTTTGACTGCTGGTGCAAGAGTAATGAGATCCAATCGCTGCCTTGTTCCGCCGAAGCCGTGGCGCTCTATCTTTCAAGCCTGGGGGATTCAGTCAGTTTCTCAACCCTGGATAGCACGATTGCGGCCATCGAGGCAGCACATGAGAAAGCCGGGCAAGCAATCAAAGGAGATTCAGCGCTGTATCGACGAGTGCGCCGTGGTATCCGTAGAACCCATAAAGAGCAGCAAACCCTTAAGCAGGCCCCGGCTCTGACTCCTTTCGATATCAAAGGCGCTTGCTGCAAGTTGGGAGACTCTTTAAAAGATCTTCGGGATAAGGCTTTGCTGACGGTCGCTTTCTTTGGCGCGCTTCGCCGTAGTGAGGTGTCAGCCCTGGATGTCCAGCACGTCGATTTCACCGATAAGGGCGCTGCCATTTCGATCATGCAATCGAAGACTTCAGACACAAAGCAGACCGTCTATCTCTCTTTTGCAAGGGATCAAGACATCTGCCCGGTTAAAGCATTGAAGGCTTGGCTTGAAGCTTCCGGAATTAATGAAGGGGCGATATTCAGATCCTTTCAGAAAGGGGGGAGGATATCTTCTAGGCTGTCAGGACATAGTGTCTCGGCTATCATAAAAGATTACTTCGGGGAAGAATACTCCGGCCATAGTGCCCGCCGTGGTCTAGTGACTGCATCGGCAGAGAAAGGGACTTCAATGCACATCATCAAAAAGCACAGCCGACATAAATCGGCTGACATGGTGCTAAGGTATGTTGAGGACTCGAAAGGCTTTGAGGACTCGGCGGTGAAGATCTTGGGGGTTTAACTCTTCTTTTTGTTTTTCTTGTCTTCATCCACTTTTGTGCTAATGCTGTTTGCACAAGCTGTCACTCCAGCAACAACCATTCTGCCACCCCAATCTTTACAAACCGGTATGGGGAGGCACATTAAGAAAAAACCACACAAGGTCACAGTAACTCCGTAAACTAAAAGAGATGGTAATTCAACATCGTCCTCGTCACGTTGATCGCTATCTTTTCCCATTCTGGTATCAAAAAGCATGAGTTCTTCATCAGCCTTATTGAACTCATAATTCTCAATATACATCGTCGATGCCAAGTATTCGGCGTGCTTTTTGTGCTTTTTATCCTGTTTTTTTATTTTACTTTTTATGACATCCAATTCTTTTTTAGGGGGTTTTTGCCCACCCTTTTTTATCTCATTCTCAATCTCTCCCATGCACCTATCTAAGTCAAAGCGAAGGCCATATGAAGACTCAATTTCACGTTTAACATCTACTAAATATCCTATGATCTTATCACAGCTCTTACCTTTACTTTCCGTTAGTTTATTAACTAACCTTTCGAGTCTAAACATGAAGGCTGCCTCAGAAAATGTTTCTAATCTAACTGGGGCAATATAATTTGGTGTTGAAGATGTCAAAGTGAAAGAAGTAAAAACAGAGCAGAAGATAAGCCTGTTAAAACAGTTACGATTGAAGAGATTAACCATCTAATTTCTTTTTGTTTTTGCGGTTCAATATTTGTGAATAACGATGATTTTTTTAGCACGAGAAAAGAAATGAAGGATGAGGAGGCCCACATAATAATCAGCATGCCAATTATTGTTATGGTCATTTTTATCATTGTTTTCTCTACAGGGTTCACGGCAAAAGGAAACTAAAATCTTAGTCACTTTTTGCATTTTTCAAAAAAGCGAAGATCCTACCAAAAACAACTTTTTTTTACAGGAATTTGTGAAAGCTTTTTAGGCTGAGATTGCTCGGATTAGACAAATCTGACTAATCCCGGTAAATATCCTTCCTGTGGCCAACATCAATAACCAAGATAACGAGCGTGTTGTCTCGGATCTCATACACCACCCTATAGTCACCGCACCGAATCCGGTATAGAGGGTCTTTCGATCCCTTCAGCTTCTTACAGCCATCGGGTCGAGGGTTTTTTGCTAAGGAGAGGACGCTTTCTCGGATATACTCCCGGTCTTTTTTGGGAATTTTCTCAAGATCTTTTATGTAGTTTTTATTGAAGAGAATGTTGTACTTATTCGTCATCCGTCCATCCAGCAAGCTTTGCGGCGTCGCCAAAGTCGATCAGATCGCTCTCTTTGGTGTCTCTTAAGCGTTTGGTAGCCTTTTTAGCTAGCTGGAGGTCTTCGTGCTCCTCAATTTCCCGGATCAATAGCTCAGAAGCTAAATCCTTCAAAGATTGCCCTCTTTTAGCGCAAAGCATCTTTAGATAGGGGTAATAATCCCTAGAGAAGTCAAAATTAATCCTAACTGTGTTTTTCATAGGTTCCTCTTTTAACTCATTATACCATGAGTGAGTAAATGAGTAAATGAGTAACCGCAGCTTTGTTTAATGGTTTCACATTCCCTAGAATAGGGTCGCGCATTAATCACCATACTCCCGCTCGATCCTTAAGAAATCCTCGTATTGTTCCTGTGAAATCATCCCTCTGTCCAGAGACATTTTGACTAATTCGTGCGTTGAAGCCTCTCCTCTCATGGCTCTTTCAAAAAGCTCCATTTTTTTTATAGCCGATTCCCTAAGCTGTTTCTTGCTTGGATTTCTCACGCTGCGCCTCTTTTATCTGCCGTTGAAGTGCTTCCATTTCTTTCAGAAAACCCCGCTCCCGCTTCCGTTCTGCTATGGCCCTTAAAGTCGCTCTGCCGTGCGTCTCCTTCTTGCATAAGGCTCCGCCGTGCATTCTGCATCGACCGTTCTTCATCGCCGGGTTGACGCAAGGCGCCCCTCCCTTCGTTCTGCACCTGGCCCCGCAAAACCTAACTCCTTTTACAGGCATTTTGAGTCCTCCTTGATGATGGTCTGAGATAGAACATTGCCCGGCCCGCTGTTGTTATAGTTGACCGTGATGTGCTGATAGGCTCCGTTTCTCTTCCTGTCGAGCTGAAGGATTGCCTCACTAGAAAACTTAAGCATCTTCAAGCCGAGTTTTTGGTCTTCCGGATACGATGAGGCAAGCTTTCTCATCCCGAGCATGTGGCTCGCAACTACCTGAGCAGCATAGAGAGTTTCAAGGGCATCTTTGGGCTTTATCCCCTGAATTAAAGAGACGATGACCTCGATGTCTTCCTTGGAGTACTCCTTTTTAGATAAGTAGTCTTCTGCTGGATAGGAAATGGCCTTTGCCGCCTCAAGAACGAGGGATTTGGCCGCTTTCTTTGATGTGACGTGAAACGCCTGCATCAAGGGGACTAACTCCTTTGGAGGGGTTATTTCCGTAGGGGGGTGGGGTGTTTCCCCTGCATTATTTGCCATGCACTAACTCCAAAAATAGCCAGTTGCCCGGCACTTTTCTTTGATGACATCCTCTTCTTCTCTGAACCGAAGGATGGCCGTTGCCGCTTTCTTGGTAGCCTTTTCATCGCTCTTAGTCTTAGCTTGGCTATACGCCTTTACGAGCCTGACGTACTTTTCAGAACGCCTCGCTTTGAACTTGTCTAGCTCGTCATGATCGTAATATTCAAAATCGTAAGGCTCTCCTTCGATCATAGAACTTTCTCCTTACTGTAATACAGTATCGCTCTAACACTCTATTTCTCTAATATCCCACCATTGTATTACTCGAAAGGCATGAAATCCCCCATTCGAGCCTGCAAATCTCGGTCTAATACTTACAGCCTGGTATCTTGCGCCCTGAATTTTTCAGGTAAGCCTTGTAGAATCCAATCCCTGATATTCAATCCTTCTTGGGCTGCTTCACCAACATCCTTTCCAAAAGGAACAGGATAGGCTTTGGCTTGTGGATAGCGCTCTTTCAGCTTATCAAGCATAACCATCCCCGGCTGATCCCTGTCGTGAGCAACCAAAACGAACGCCCGCTTCTGCGCCAAGTAATCGGTTACATGATCTATTGAAGGGTTATTTGTTCCGACCGCTGCCGCGAAAGCAAAGTCACCGCAAGAAAACTCGACAGCAAAGGCGTCCAGCTCTGACTCGACAAAGATCATCACATCCTTGTCTTTGCTCGTGCCGATAATACTAATCCCTTTCATACCGCCAGAGGCTTTGATGTACTTCGGCAGCTTATCTCCCTCTTTCCAGTCCGCTCGTCTGATTTTAAGCCGCTTCACCGCGCCGTCTCGATCAAACCAGGGAATGACGAGTCCTTTCGGTAGCCAAATCCCTTTAGGGCTTCCGTCCTCTTTCTGCTGTGCTTCAAGCCCCCAATCCTCGCGATTTCCATTGAGATCTGTTGGATTCCAGCCGAGCTTGTACTTCGCGACCGCGTTTTCGGGGATTCCTCGCCTAGAGAGATATTCCAAAATCTCCGGTTGCTTCCAGATCCGCTTGTGTGTCGCCTCGATAAAAAGAAGTGCCTTCGCTTCCCATTTCTTTGAAGGCGTTTCAGGGGAGATTATGGGAGCTAGACGTGGACTTTTGAGTGATAAGAAAGACCGGTCAGAAAATGAGGGTTCGACTCCTGCCCTTCGAAAAGCCTCTTCAAAAGGAATATCCATGACATCTATACAAAAGCTGATCGTGTCGCCGTTGATCTCACATACCCGGCAGGCATAGCTTCCGACACAGCGCTTACCGATTTTATTCGGGTGAAGTCTGAATCGGTCTTTACCTCCGCACGAAGGGCAAGAACTGTGATACTCGCCGCCTCCGGTTGAAGAAACCTTTTTGGGATCTAAACCTTGTTCTTTCGCTAATTCCAGTAAATTCATTTTCTCTTCTTTTTTTCGCTTTTGGTCATAGCGGTCATAGTAAAATATCCCCCCTGGTCACAGCTTGGTCATAGCAAGAAAAACAGTTAAACAACTAAATATCAATGTCGTGTCATAGGAGTCACCGCAAAAGGGTAGTTTTTGAGTTACCCAAAAATAAAAATCTGTACTCAACGACATTTTGCTATTTTTGGTTTTTTACAATTCTTAAATTCTCTATGACTACTATGACCACTATGACCAGATACTTATTTTTAGTGACTTAAGAAATTTAGATCCTATGACCATTCTATGACCAAAAAATACAGATCTATGACCAATCCCAAATTCCTTGATCTACCTTAAACGACTTTTCAAATTGCCTTCTTACCGATTCCAAGTTCCCAAACTCGTATTCCCATGTCCTTTCGCCGATATCTTTAGATCTGGGGCGTATCTTCTCTACCAAAGGAATAAGCTTCTTCAAAATCTTCCCAAACGCAGCCTTTCCTTTTGGCCCAAGTCTTTCAGAAAGACACCACGACTCGTAATCAGTGAAAACGCTGTCCACACTAATTTTTTCCTTCCAAGCGCCGAAGGGAGCGGCATTGCCTATGTTGAAGTGCCCCTCTCTTAAGGCCGCATAAATGTATTTTTCAGTAGACCCAGCGGATTCCATCTTAACGCTAAAGGCTTCGTTGTTTGATGGGATTATCCTAGGGTCGAAATCGCTTATATCCTCATGCAGGAGTTCATATAAAAGGGCCTCCCTTCCTCCGTTTCGCAGTTCTTCTTTGATCGCTTTGAAATAAGGCAGGTCTTCTTTGTGTGCACTGCTGACATTCAGAACGAAAAAGCGCCTATCGTTTCGGTCGATGTGTACAGGCCAATCTTCATTTGATGAAATAATTAGGTGTGTGTAGTTAGGGACAAAAATTACATCTTTCCCTTTTGGTTCAATCGCTTTGTATGGCTCTGTTATCATCGATTTGAGCCGTCCGAGTTCCTTCTTATTCCCACCCCACATGGCCTCATTGCCATGAATCAGAACAGCCTCTTTCAAATGGAAGTTAAAATTGCCAACCAATTGCTGAACACCGTCCAGAGGAACGAAACCGCCCATTAGAAGATAACCCAAGCCTTCTACAAAGGTGTTTTTTCCAGTTCCAGGCTCGCCCATTAGAACCGGAACAGTTTCAGCTAAAAGGTGTGGAGACTGGAACAAGCGAGCGCACCACTTCCAGAGATAATTGAAGTAAACTTCATTACCTCCGCAAATTACCCGCCTCATGTGTTCCTTGAATAGAGCGCAGCTTCCCTGTTTCGGCTCGACTGAAAATCCCCTCCATAAATTGTATAAATCCTTGTCTTGGGTTTGTCGGCCCGGGGAGAATGTTATTCCTTTATATTGCCTTCTTTTAGGACTCTTCAGCCAAACCTCAGCTTTTGACCTTTCTTTTCCGTCAGCGCAAAGAACTAATTGGTTTTCGTACGTGTCTTTAAACGATTGCTTGCTCTCTAAAGTGAAGGTTGTCCCTGTAAAGACTGGGTGGTCTTTTTCTGTCATGATGAAGAATTGGCTGGTGTGAACTACTGCATGCTTTTTATTTAATTCCTCGATGGCGGAATCTTCACCCCACAAAATATGGCGTTTTTCTTGCAGCTCTCTCAACTTTCTTTGTAGGGCTAGAATGGGCGCTGTTTTGTCGTAGCTTTCATCTTCATCCACCTCATACCCTAAGAAGTCATCAATGTCGTAATCTCCAAACCCAAGAGTTTCTTTTTCTTTAAGAAGACTCTCCTGTTTTTCACACCACTCTCTTTTTAGGGCCTCTAATTGCTTTTTTTTGCTCGGTTTTTTTTCGTTTGGAATTCGCTTTTCTGCTATATTCTGAGTCGGTTCAATATTCATTAGATATCTCGAAATTACAGTTTTGAGTCTTTAGGGCGGTCTCGCCAGGCCGCCTCGATTTCCATCAGTTCTATTCCACTTTCGTTGCAGAGATCCGCGAGGCGATTCATCCAGTAAAAGCGCCCTTCGGTGTCTTCTGCTTTGTCTGCTGCTTCAAATTGGTAGATTGCTTCCCGGCAGCGCACTAAGAAGTCATCTTGCGGATCGTTTACCCACACATCGACTGCTCAACCGACGCCTTTTCTTGCAGGAACTGTATAACGGATTCCCTGGGGATCAAACTGCGGTGAGAGGTCACCTTGATCCTTGGCAGAACGCCTTTTTCCAGGGCTTGACGGACTCCGGTCAAAGAACCGAATAGACCGATTTCGACCAAGCGGCTAGGCGGGATGAAGTCTTCTTCTCCCAGTCGGTCGATAAACTTTTGGATTATTTTTTGGTTAGACATGACACTCTCCAGTGGTGAAATTAACGTAAATTATTTGTTTGGAGTAGTGTATGCTTGTAGTCAGACAGCCAAATTTATTTATTTACAGCACAGATTTATCTCATTTGTGATCATATATAACAAAAATCCGTTGTGTGCAGCCTAGCTTTTCTGCTACTTTTGAAAGCAATAATGAAGGGAATCTAGAAACCCTATCTTCAAACCGAGGGAAGTTGCCGCTTCTTTCGGTTTTTTTT
>NZ_CWGJ01000029.1 GCF_900000175.1 Estrella lausannensis | reverse complement strand
GCTCGGTTGCGGGCTGTGGACCGAACTTGGCCTTTTGCAAGATCCGATTTTCAGGGTAAGTTTATCCAAAGGCATGTATGAGCTAGCTGCTGATGAAGGAAGTAGAAAGGCATGGGAAGCTTTTATCAAGAGTGTCAGAGGCACTTCAGGGAAGAGAGGGCTGATGCTTTTGGCCATCTTATTCTATGAATTAAAAAAACAGGGGGTGGCTGAGGAATGGCTGAGGATGAGTTGGTGAAGGTTGCTACCGGGATAAGTCAATTTCAAACTTCCAGGACGAGCAAGTTTCGGGATGTGTATCGAGTCAAGCTCCTATTGAATATCATGCATTTCTTTGCACAGAGCGGTATTTATTCGCCTGAATTAAAAAGGCAGGGATTAGAAAAGATTTTTTTTGAGAAGCAAGAGGGGCACTCTGAAGTAATACGCCAAGAAGAGCGGATTGTAAAAAATATGATAGCTGCTAAGGGATTGCTTCAGCTTCAAGATTTAAGCTGGCCGACCGCTGACATAGATCTCAGCGCTCAGTTCCGGGCATCGCTCGGAGAACTTATTCCCCTGGAAAAATTAGGGGGGGACGCGTCCGAAAAATATGACAAAATATTCGGAAGATGCCGCAATCCCGGAGGTCTGCTCACGTATGCTGCCGGCCTTAAAACTCTTAACGAGCCTGCAGTGATGCAGTGCCTTGGGGAGTATACAGTGTCCGTTTTGGATGGGACTTTTAAATCCAAGCGGTATGACACAGCCAATAATCCCCATCTTGCAACCATTTCTACGGGGAATTCGGATTTGATTGAAAAATGGAAAAGGGAAATAACGGTTGATTTAGAGAGCTTCTCGTCAGACGAAAAAGGTCAAAATAGCCTTAATCTAAACGAGTGGATCACAACCAAACTGATCATAGATAACCATCTTGCCGATGCAGACCTCTCCTGGGTCAGAAGATACCTCCAGGCAGTAACCAATGATCAACGAGCCGAAATTTTCTCGGATCTAGTCGCTGAAATCAAATTGGCCATGAAGGAAGAAGAGAAAAACGCACTGCGTTCCCAAATAACTGTCCAAAAGGAAAATAATAAAAATTTGGCAGAAGCGCTTAGTAGAAAAAAGAAGAGTGTAGGGACTCTGGGCAAGAGCGGTCAAGATGTGGATGGAGGGCAGTTTGAAGAGCTTAAAAAGCAGGTAAAGGCTCTTGAGCAAGATTTTTCTGACTCATTGAAAAGCCTCGAGAGATTGAACAAGAATTTGAAATCGCTCACTCAGAAGGTGACTAAAGATCCCGTATTGCAAAATTTAAACTTTCAAAAGGCTTGCCTGCTCTCTCTGAAGGCCGGTAAAGAGGTCGATACGCAAAGAGGGATCAAAATCCTGGAAGAGATTGACAAGGCAATGAAACCGTATGAAAACAGCGAATTTGCCCATGACGTCAAAGGGCTTCTAGAAATTATGAAGAGCAAGAAAACAACGACGTTGAAAAGCAATCTTAAGGTTGTCTTTACCGATGACCCTATCGACCTCCTCCTGTGCGGCACCGATGTCAGCGGCAGCTGCCAGCGTCTGGATGGCGATCCGATTTTAAACAAAGGTTTGCTGGGGTATTTAGTGGATGGTAAAAATCGATTGCTTGCCATAAAAGATGGAAACAAGATTGTGTCCCGCTGCATGCTGCGCCTTTTATGGGATGGAGAAAAATCGGTAATCTTTCGTGAGCGTCTATACCCGGACTCTATTCCTTCCGAGCATGAAGCAGCTCTTAACGCCTTGGCAAAACAGATCGCACAAGACTTAGGCGTTCCATTGACCTCGCAGGATGGAGAGGGTTCCTATGGCAAGGATCTTATGGCTCTTGGAGGACCGGCCCCTTATGAATACTCCGATGGTAGTGGAGGACTTCAAAAGAGTGGCGTTTATATCATCGAAGGAGCAGGACGGATCGATTAGCAGTCCTGCGCACTTCTGCCTTGAAAAGCGCTTCTAAGGATGATGTACCACCGCCTGCCCTCATTGCAATCCCTTGTTGCAGGGTAGAAATTTCAATGCATTTCAAGTTTCAAGCAATTCGCTGAAGATCCCCAGAATAAAGTCATTCCTAGAGCAGGGATACTAAGAAAAGGATACGTAAATCTCTTATAGAGAGAGGTTTTCTCTGTAAGGCATTTGCCGAATTTTCGATATAGGCCTTTACAGATTTTTTTAAACATCTACGCAGCAAGGTCCTTCTCACCCCTCCCCCCTCCTGTAGAAACATTAACTCCCTAGAAGTTGTTTTTATTATTTTATAATTTAAAATTAAAATTATATAATAAACTTAATGGGTTTTTTTTGGGGTTATTATGAATTTCAATTATAACCTAAAGTGTGGGAATTATAGCGAATTTTCTCATCGATTGGATGAAATTGGGGTCGAGCTGGGAAAAACCAGCGGAGGTGAAAGTGAAATTCTAGAGAAGGTGGCGGACTTTATTGATAAGAACAAGGAAGTTTTTCAGAAAGAAAAGGATGCAGCGCTCCACTTCAATTCCTTAGCGATGAGGGTCCAGCGTATTTCTAAAGACAATCCTCTGCTTGATAAGTTGAGGGAGTGTTCCCTTCAACTTCTTCCCTTCGATAGCAATCACGTCAAAGAGTCGATCGAATTCTTTCATACAGCTATTCATGTCGAGCAGCAACAACTTCAGGCTATGGCAGATTGGATCAATGTGAACAAAATTCCTCTGGGGAGTCTCAAGCTTTCGATGAAGGAACTTGGGAAGTTGCTGCTTAGACTAGAGTATATAAATTTTGAAAATTACGACATCGAATCTGAAGACGTGGATAAACTGGTAGAAACCTTGATGTATACGGATCTCAAATTTGCAACCTCGGATGAAAATTCCTTAGTTAAGATCGCCAAGCTCTGCGCCCGGCAAG
>NZ_CWGJ01000028.1 GCF_900000175.1 Estrella lausannensis | reverse complement strand
GCCGTGCCCCAGCCATCTTGCCTGGCGCAGAGCTTCGCGATCTCAGCTAAGGAATTTTCATCTGAGGTTGCAAATTTCAGATCCGTACGCAGCAAGGTTTTTACCAGCGTATCCACGTCTTCAGATTCGATGTCGTAATTTTCAAAATTTATATACTCTAATCTAAGCAGCAAATTCCCGAGTTCTCTCATCGAAAGTTTGAGACTGCCTAGAGGAATTTTGTTCAGATTGATCCAATCTGCCATAGCCCGGAGTTGTTGCTGCTCGACATGGATAGCTGTATGAAAAAATTCGATAGACTCTTTGACGTGATTGCTATCGAAGGGAAGAAGTTGAAGGGAACACTCCCTCAACTTATCAATCAGGGGATTGTCTTTAGAAATACGTTGAACCCTCATCGCTAAGGAGTTGAAGTGGACCGCTGCACCCTTTTCGTTCTGAAAAACTTCCTTGTTCTTATCGATAAAGTTCGCCACCCTCTCTAGAATTTCACTTCCGTTGGTTTTTCCCAGCTCGATCCCAATTTCATCCAGTCGACGAGAAAATTTGCTATAACTCCCACACTTTTGATTAAAATTTAAATTCACAAAACACCAAAACTTTATTAAGTTAATAACATTAAATTTAATTTGAAAAGATATTATAACAATAAATATTGTTAAATTAAAGATGTTTGATGGGTAAATATTATCAATGGGAGTGTGGGGGGCTTTGCCGCTTAAATAGTTTAAAGAATCTGCTATCATTCTGATGCTTCCTAGAACCTATCCAAATAAAATTTTCACCCATGTATAAGATCAAGCCAAGGGTTGCAAAACCGCTCCAAATAATCGCTATTCTCTCCCACCGTAAAAGTAATCGACGGCATCTGCGTTTAAGCCATACAAATGCCCGCTCTACCATCCAGCGTTTTCTCGTCAATCCGAACAACGAGCAAACTTCCTGCATCGTCGGCGATTTCCTACCTCGAATTTTTCGATAAAGAATTAGAGGGAAAATCTGAGCTATCAAAAGTGCTTACCTTAGCCATTTGACATCATAACCTTCATCCGCTTCTAAAACTGTCATCTGTTCCCTCTCTGTGCGTATTTCCTTAATTTTTGCTCTAAGCTTTGCGACCTCTTTTCTTTCAGCGCCATTTTCTGCTGGTGCTTCAAAAGCCAGAGGATTGCCCATTCCATCGATCAGCAAATGTCCTGACCCTTATGTACGTGAGCGACCTCTTGACCTTCCGCTGGGGAGGGGGGAGCAGACCCGTCTACGGCAATTAGAGCGAAATCACCTGTTGCTTGCCTTGCAGCATCCTACAGCAAGCCGCTCACAGCAACCTCACTTTCTCCAGTTAGGATAACAAACCCACCCACCATTTCGTTAAATAAATTTATTAACAAGAAAAATAAACAACAAATAATAAAGTAAGATAATTACATTAATACATCTACTTTGTAAAATATAATTATATAGATGTTGAATTCGGAGGTTAGTATGTTACCCGTATCTCAATCTCAGGCTGAATTTTCCAATACTATATCCCAGTACCAGACCATAGCCGATAAGATCACCCCCAAGACGGTTACGGAATCCGTCGATACCGTGGTCTTCAAATTTGCCTCTACGATCCTCGCGAACCAAGAGTACCTACAGACAGACAACCCCAAAATTGCCCACACTCTCAATCAATACAAGCAACTCGCAGACACGCGTTGCTCGCCTGAAGTACGTGCCAAAATGAATGAGGTTTTCGAGCAGGTATTCAACTCACGCACAGAGAGATTCAATGAGGGGATGGATCATCTGCTGCATCATCTGCCCCGCAGTGACGTGGCTTCATTCGCTGAAATCCACACGGAAGACGGGATACCTGCCGCCGTTTTGCAGCTCAAAGAGGTGCTGCAAGATCCATCGGCCCTCTTGAAGTTCGTCACGCATGGAGATAAGCAGTTTGTCAGCAATATGCTTTTCCTCTGCGATATCGACGTCGGCTCGTCCAATGCCAGCGGAAGTACTTTGCTGCATTTAGCCGCAAGTTTAAAGGACGGGGCCAAAGCGGTTACAGCGCTTGCAGAGTACGGAGCCCATTTAGAGGCCATGAACGGGGATCGCCAAACTCCCCTGGAAACTGCCATCCATGCCAATCACCTGCCCACCATCAAAGCCTTTGTCCGCGCAGGCGCAAAAATACCGCCGAACTTCCTTTCCCTTAACGGTAATCTTTCATTGGACGCCCAAAAATATCTCGCTAAGAACATCATGGGGCAGGCCGCATCCCACCTTCCACGACCGACTGCAGAAATACTGACACCTCCCGCCAAGCTAACTCCCGGCGGATTTGCACAAGCAGCCCTTGATTATGGAGCACTGGCCATCGGTCAACTGCCTACTGTTGCAGCTCATGTTCAAGTTCCGGCTAGCGTAGCCGCTTATGTAACTCCGATGCAGGCCTTAGTGCCTGCCTTAAAAGAGGGTTCGCTTAGCATCGAAGAGTCAAAACTTGGGAAAAGAAACGTTGCCCTAGAGGAGAAAGTCGCACAGCTTAGAGAAAAGATAGATCAGTTGGATGTGCAGATTAGCCAGGCTAAAGAACCGGCAAAATCCGCTCTGATCAAAGAAAAAAATCGGCTTCAACAAGATATTGGGGTGCTGAAAGAACATGGCCGCAAAGAGGCAAGAAATTCTGAATTGGAAGTCTACAAGAAACATGTCGCCTTCTTTCAAGGAACACAAGGCACCGCCACGGCTTTCGCTGGAGAACTCGCAGGAGTAGCTGCCCAAGGCGCTAAAGCATTAACCAATGCATCCGGCCTTTTGGCAACGACATTTAATGCCCTTCAAAATATCAATGATATACACGATCTACGCCTCAGAAGAGAGCGTCTCCAGGATATTGCCACCAGTCTTAACTCGGCCTATGGAGAACTCGGCGCCTTCTACTCCCAGATCAGTGCTGGTCCGGTTGAGAGAAATAATTTATTGGCGACCCTCGTCGAAATGAAAATGAGCGGCGTCTATGAACAGTCCGTCCTCGTTCAGAAAGAGATAGATAAACTCTCGTCCGAGATCCAGTCAAAAGGTGTTTTGGCAGGAGCTAACATAGCCTCTACGCTTATGATGGGTTATGCGTGTTATCAATTTTACAATAGGGTAATTAGCGGCGACACGAGCGTCGGGATCAATGCTGCAGTCGACAACGCGGCTCATATCCCCCTGGTCGTAGGGATAGCCCAAAGCGCGATTCCGTCAATTGGCTCCGCCCTTTCTTCAGGAGTGGGGTGGCTTTGGAATAAAGCACCTACGCTAAGATCTAAGCCTCCCGTACCAGTAGAAGCGGATGCACCCTATCGGGTAACCAATAATGATGCCAAGCAAATGCAGGGAGAAAAAAAGAGACTGGAGTCGGAACGCACGCAGATTGAGCGCGAATTGGAGGGGTATGAAATTGCCTTGGGAACGTTTGAAAAACCGGAGCCTGGATCCAAAGAGCATACGCAGCTTACCGAACGTGCGGCCTTCATTGATTCCAGGCTAACTCAGATAGGGAAAGATCTGAGGCAATGGGAGAGGCATGCTACTGCAGATAAAGAACATGAAACAAACCTGACGAAGGATAAATCGAACCTGGAGAGTGAGCTGGACAGAGTTTACCATGATCTGTATGTAGGATATGAGATCGCCTTTGCAGCTTTCGAGAAGCCCGAACCCGGCTCAAAGGAACACACAGAGTTGACCAATAAAGCAAATGATTTAGAAGGCAGGCTTGCGAGGGTCGATCAAGAGCTCAAAGAGCATCAGATGGCCCGTCAAGTGGGGATGACAAGAGAGCAGTTCAATGAGAGATTCAACGCCCTCAAAGGAGCCCTGGGCTATCAAGATGGGCGGGATTTCATTTACTCGCTTGTTAAAGCCAATGGCACCACCGAGGCCGAGTTCAATGAAGATCCGGAAGGGTGTTTAATGAAATTCTTCACAACCTAAGGAGCCGATGCAATGAAAGACAGTCAACTAGAACGTATTGAGAAAATCTTGCATGAAGCAGGATACATCACAAACTGGATGAACGAAGAACAGGCAGGACCGAGCCAGTATCTTCTGATGAATCTTCCTGAAGACGATCAAGGAAGAGGGCGGAAACTCATCATCAAAAATGAGGAAGCAGCCGTCTCGATGCCCATTGAAGGCGCTTCCGAGCACCACGAATCGTTCATTCACTTCACCTGTTTCCTACCCTTTACCATCGAAGAAGGAAGCCTGTGGGAAGTGCTGCGCTCCGTCAACTTTTTCAATCGAGCCATCCCGACCCCGGGGTTTATCCTGGATGAAAACTTACGCCAGGTCTTCTTCCGCTACACCTTCTTGAAACCAGGGGAAGAAATCCAAAAGGACACACTTCTGTCCCTGATCGGCATGACACTACTCTGGCTCGATACAGCGTCACCCACGCTGGAGAAAACAGGACAGGGCCAGGCTATGACCGATGTCATCAAAGAGAGGCTTGAGATTTTGCAAAGCTCGCTGTAACACTCGCCCTTGTCCATCGACTGCCGTTTTCTGTTCACTTCGATACTGCTGTTTGGTATGCTCATCCATAAACAGGCAGTACTTTATGACGATAGACGGCATCGATGGAAAAAAACGCTGCTTCGGCGGCAAGGAAGGCCAAGAGCTTTTGGCAAACTACCATGACCATGAGTGGGGCGTCCCATCAAGCGACGACCGCCACCTCTTTGAGATGCTGATTCTCGAGGGCGCACAGGCTGGCCTCAGTTTCGAGACTGTTCTCAAAAAAAGAGAGGGGTACAGAAAAGCCTTCCATGCCTTCGATCCAAAAAAAGTTGCCACCATGAGCGATCAGGAACTGGAAGGACTTACGCAAAATCCCGAGATAGTCCGTAACCGATTAAAAATATGGAGCGCGAGACAAAACGCCATCGCATTCCTCGCTATCCAAAAAGAGTTTAGCTCCTTTGCCAGCTACCTAAAAAAATTCTGCCCGAAAGTCTCCTCTTCCAAAAGAAAAAAATCCATAAAAGAGCTGCCCACCAAGACGGAGGTGAGCGACGCTCTCTCCAAAGACTTGAAAAAACGCGGCATGAATTTTGTCGGCTCCACCATCATGTATGCCTATATGCAGGCAGTGGGGCTTGTCGATGACCACCTACAAGACTGCCATCTCATCTCGGGAAAACCTAAGTAACAGACGAAAGATGGTTTAGCCCGCTTCCACGGGAAAGAAATGAATCTTTCAGTATAGTCCTCTGCACCCGCCTCTATTCAAATGAAAAAGAGGCTATCGCCTTCGATTGTTTGTTTCGCTTCCTTAAAATTGACTATTTCTCTTGGCCGTAACATCTTAGAAAAACTATCATGACGACGGAAGAGGGTTTCCAGTAAAATGGCCACTTAAGCCCAATTGCGATCCATAGCCGACTTTACTGCAGGATGGAAGTCCCATCAAAAACCCATAAACTGCTTGATATGTTTAAGATACAAATCGACAACCTAGTCAACAATACTAAATAGCAAACCAATTGTTAAAAAATCTTTTCATCGATCAACTCCCCTGATAAAATCAGGTAATCTTACACCGGTGTAGCATGGACATCCTGACAGAGCGGCTCAAAATCCGCACGTTAACAAAAGACGATCTATACAAACTAGCTCCTATTCTCGCGGATGAAGACATCGTACGCTTCTCGCTAACCGGCCCCCTTAAAGAAGAAAAAGAAGCGATGAATTACCTGCAACGGATCATGGATCACCATGCCCGTTTCGGTTTCGGCCTCTATGCCATCGAAGAGCAAAAGAGCGGTTCTCTGATCGGCCTAGCCGGCCTTCTGTCACAAAGTATTCAAGGAGAGAGCAAAATCGAACTTGCTTACCGTCTCTCTCAAGATTTTTGGGGTAAAGGACTTGGATTGGAAGCGGCTTCCGCAATCGCGGATCACGCCTTCGCCCGGCTTCACATCAATGAAATAATCACGATGGTCGACCCCAGAAACCAAAAGGGCCTGGCTATCGCCGAGCGCCTCGGGATGCGGCCCTGGAAGAAAACTGTCTTATTCGATATTCCTGTTTCAATCTATCTGCTGCAAAAAATTGAAGTTGTCCCCTACCGAGAAGAGTGGGCCCGGCAATTTGAAGAAGAGAAAAACAAACTCAGCGAAGCCTTTAAAAATGTGGGCATTCGTTTCTATCATATCGGCAGCACAGCGATTCCGGGTTGCTTTGCGAAACCAATCATCGATATTTTGGGAACGGTCCCCGATATGACCCTTCTCGATGCAACAGGAAACCTCTCTTCCGCTCTTAACTATGAAGCCCTTGGCGAATATGGGATGAGAGGACGCCGCTTTTTTACAAAACGAGGGACAACAGCTGTCAACCTGCACATCTTCGAGGAATCCGACCCCGAAACGGAAAGGCACCTGCGCTTCTCTAAGTACTTGAAAGAAAATAAAGAAGATCGCGATTCCTACTCCAAACTCAAACTGGCTCTTGCAGAGAAATTTCCCTCCAATATCCAGCGTTACTGCCTCGGGAAAGAGCTCGCCATTAAATTGATCGACATCAAAGCGGCAGAAGCCCTTTCAGAGAGAATATCTGCGCCGGAAGCGCCCCTCAAAAAGGAAAACTGGACCCCGGATGAAGTGCTGAAGGCTCTGGAGCTGAACATGCTCCGGCAGATGACCACCTTTGCCAAATACGTGCCGAACATGGAGATCGTCTTTCAAAAAGACGCTGTATGCCTGCGCTCGAACATTAACGATGACACCTTCAACATCGTCTTGGCTGCCAACTTTCCAAAAGCCAAAGCTGCCCACCGCGTGAAGTTGATCACCGATCTCTACACCTCTCAAAAACTTCCCTTCTCCTTCTGGATCGGCCCCTCCGATAAGCCAGCGGACTTAGACCAGCATCTAAAAGCAGCAGGTCTTCATCTCAAAGAGGAAGATATCGGGATGGCTATGCCCATGGACGATTTTACTAAAACTCAAACTCCCGCCGGACTTACACTTAAGCGCTGTAAGAACAAAGAGGACCTCCTGGAATTCTGTAAAGTATTGGAAAGTGTAAACATTTCTCCACATGCTTATCAGCAAATATACTCCCCACTCCCCGAGATACTCTACAACGGAGACAGCCCTTTTGAAATGCATACAGCAGCTATCGAGGGTAAACCGATAGCGACCGGGATGCTTGTCTTATCAGCGAATGTCGCCGGAATATACTATGTGGCCGTCCATCCTGAGGAGAGGCGGAAAGGATATGGAAGAGCGATGATGGAACACCTGCTTGAGAGAGCGAAGGAACGCGGCTATCTGATGGCCGTTCTTCTCTCGTCCAAGGAAGGAAAATTGCTTTATGAAAATTTTGGCTTCAAAGACCTGTGCCTATTTAAGGAATACGCGTGGAGCCCTCCCCGTACCTGATAGACCTATGTGAAAGACGCCCTCCATGAAGGATTTGCCTGGCATACCCTGCCGCTGAGTGTCATGATGAAAAATTCCAGCCAATAGCTCTTGTCTGCCGTGACAGCAATCTCTTGGCAGGCGTGTTAACGTGAGTATCTCACATTTAGCGTGCGGTGTATATCAGAGATTGCGAACAAACTGAAGTCGTATACTTTCTTCTCTCACACATGAAAGAGTTAGCCTCTTCTCACTAATTACGTAAGGATTTTGTATTTTTTATGGATCAGATTGAATGGAAAGACTTTGAGAAGGTTCATATCGTTGCGGGTACCATCCTAAGCGCAGAGCCCTTTCCCGAAGCGAAAAAAGCGGCATACAAGCTTACAATCGACTTAGGTCCTTTCATCGGAATAAAGCGCTCCTCTGCACAGATCACAAAGCTCTACTCGCTAGAAGATCTTATCGGCAAGCAGGTTCTCTGCGTTGTCAATTTTCCGACCAAAAAAATCGGCCCCTTCATTTCAGAGGTACTGACCATGGGTTTTATCGAAGGCGAAGAGGTCGTCTTGGCAATCCCTGAAAGAAAAGTGGAAAATGGGACACGGCTTCTGTAAAGGGTGAAGTTATCCGGCTCCAACTCTGCTTAGATCCAATGAAAGCTAATTAAAATTGTCCTTTTGGCAAAAAGATGACTCCCCAAGAGTGCAAGTCGCACTCTTGTAATCCCGGAGAGGTTCTCAAAGTAAAATTTTTAGACACAATCGGTGCATACCCAAATCTCTCCTCATCATCCCATCCATCAGTTACCCTTGATTTATATGAAACAAGTTTATAAAAAACAATTTACACAATCCGTTTAACTCGCCACCAAAGCAAAAAAATGATGACTGCCAAATCATTGTTTGTCTCCATCTTACTGCTACCGCTGACCCTAGCGCTCCTAACCTCCGGTTGTAAAAAGCAGGAAGCCGCTCAGCAGGCCCGGCCGGCAATGGCGATCTTGGCGCAAGAGGAAGAGATCATTAAACCTCTGCTTTTTCCCGGAAAGACAAGGGCTTCGAGACGGGTGAATCTCTCCTTCCGTGTCGATGGGCTGATGCATGAGCGCACAGCCCAGGTAGGCGACAGCGTCAAAAAGGGAGATACCATCGCCCGACTGGATACGGAAGATTTTGAGACGGCTCTGGAAAACATCTTGGGGAAAAAGGAGAGGGCGGAAGCAGCGCTCCGATTTGCCGAAAATGACTACAGTCGCTCCGAGCGCCTTTACCAGCAAGACAGGGGCGCCATCAGCGAAGTGCTGCTGGATCAAAAAAAGGAAACCGTCAACGAGCTGAGAGGACAGATAAAATCCCTGATGGCAGAGGAGAGAGCCGCGAAAAACAACCTCGATTACGCCTCTCTCAAAGCTCCCTTCGATGGCACAATCGTCGCCGTCTACGTACAGAACTTTGAATACATCAAAGCCAAACAGCCGATAATGCGTCTCCTCGGTAGCGATGCCATCGAGATGGTGATTGATGTTCCCGAAAAGATGATCGGCAAAATCTTTGAGATTTCCTCCCTAAAGGTGGAGTTCGACGCATATCCGGGAAAATGGCACCCGGCGAAAATTTCCGAAATTGGAACCGAGGCCAGCTCAACCACCAGCACCTTTCCTGTAACCCTCTTGATTTATCAGCCTGAAGGATATCCCCTCCTCTCTGGCATGACCGGAACAGCGATATGGAACGATGAGGGAAAGGATAAAGAAAGGAAAATCATTTTGCCCGCCCAAGCCCTTTTCTCTGAAAATGGCAAAGAGGAGTTTGTCTTCAAATTCAAAGAAGACACCAAAGAGGCCATCAAAGCTCCTGTAAAGAAGGGGTCCATGACAAGCCGCGGCATCGTGATCGAAGAGGGAGTAAAACCCGGTGAGTGGATCATCACATCAGGCGTACACACCCTCAGGGAAGGACAAAAAATCACTATAAAACAAGTAAGGCTCAATGACAGCGGCGAGATCGAAGAGTACAACGCGCCCCTAGCATTGCCGGAAACGAGGCAATAGCTTCCGTATGTTAAAAGGGCTCATCGAATGGGGATTGAACAACAGGATCAGCGTCTATTTTATCACTTCTCTCATCTTCGTGGGAGGCATCGCCAGTCTGTTCTTCCTGGGTAAACTTGAAGACCCCAATTTTTCAATCAAAGTAGCGACCGTCATCACTGAATACCCTGGAGCCACTCCCCTGGAAGTGGAAAAGGAGGTTACGGAAGTATTGGAGGCTGAGCTGCAACGGATGGGTGAGGTCAAAGAGCTCTACTCCATATCGAGAGCAGGAATTTCCATCATCAAAGTAACCATCAAAGACAGCTATTGGTCCAAAGATTTGCCTCAAGTGTGGGACAACTTAAGAAAACGAATGAGCGACGCTTCGAGAAAGCTCCCTCCCGGTGTTTCCGCTCCCTTGGTCAACGACGACTTCGGCTATGTCTACGGATTCATGTTTGCCTTAGTCGGCGACGGATTTACTATGAGGGAGCTCGAAAAGTATGCCGAAGATATCCGCAGGGACCTTTCACTCGTTAAAAATGTGGCGCGCGTGGATTTTTGGGGGGTTCAGGACAAGGTTATCTATCTGAATATATCTGAAGAGAAGATCAAGGGGCTCAACATCACCCTGAACACGATCAGCTCCACACTCAAGAAGCAAAATGCCGTTGTGAACGCCGGCTCGATGGATGTGGAACGCTTAAGGTTCAGGATGAATCCCACCGGCGAATTCACGTCGCCCGAAGAGATCAAAGAGGTTATCCTAGTTCCCAAAACGCAAGACATTTTAAACAACCTAGTCAAAGAGAGGCGGGAAGAGGGCAGCTCGCTGGAAGAGAGTATTCTCACCCTTCAGGATGCCGGCTCCAAAGTCGTCCACGTCCGCAATATCGCCGATCTCGAACGCGGATATGCCGACCCGCCTCTGACGATGATGCTATTCAACGGTAAACCTGCCATCGGAATTATCGCAGCAGGATTGGAAGACTCCAATATTGTGGACGTAGGCAAGGCTCTCGACAAAGCGATGGAAGAAATTTCTACAAAGCTGCCCATCGGGATTACTATGGAGAAGATATCCTGGCAATCCACCTACGTTGAAGAGTCGGTGAATAGCTTTGTCATCAGCCTGATTGAATCGTTTGTCATTGTGCTGATCGTGCTGATTATCCCCTCCGGATTCAGGATGGGCATGATCATTGGCGTCGACCTGATTTTGGTTGTTTTAGCCACTTTTGCCTTCATGTTTATCATCGGAGAGCCCCTGCACCGGATGTCTCTTGGAGCCCTCATCATCGCCATGGGTATGATGGTCGATAACTCCATCGTTATCGCGGATGGAATGGCCGTGAAGATGCGGCAGGGAAAGGACAGAATCACGGCAGCACTCGAATCTGCCGCAGGACCGGCCATGGCGCTCCTCGCCGCGACCCTGATCGCAGCTTTGGCTTTCTTTCCTATCTTTGTATCGAAGGCCAATGCAGGCGAGTACCTGCGCTCACTATTTACAATCGTCGGCAGCTCGCTGCTCATCAGTTGGCTCATCTCGATTGTAATCACACCTCTGCAATGCATCGACTTTTTGCCGGAACCTGCAGGTAAGGATAATCAAAACGAAAATGAAGAATTCAACACTCCCTTCTACAAGAAGTTCAAATCCCTACTTAACCAATGCATTAATAGGAAGTACTTCGTCCTTGCCCTCTTTACCGGTCTGTTGGTTCTCTCCCTTTTCTCATTCGGTTTTGTCAGGCAGCTTTTCTTCCCTCAGGCTGCCCGTAATCAGTTGATGGTCGATCTCTGGGAAGCGTCAGGCACGAGTATCTACAAAACTAAAGCAGACGCCTTGAAACTCAGCGAAGAGATTTTAAAAAATGATTCGGTGACGGGCGTGACAGCCTTTATCGGAGCCGGACCGCCTCGTTTCTACCTCCCTGTCGATTCCGAGCAGCCCTACTCCAATTATGGGCAGCTTATCGTCAACTTCAAAGACTACACCATGGTCGATCCCTTCATAGCCTGGCTATCGCCCAAGTTGGCACAGATCGTGCCGGATGCCGCCGGCAGATTCCGGAAATATGGCCTCGGCCCTTCGAATCCGTGGCCGTTTGAGCTGCGCGTTTTAGGGCCGGCCGATGCGGATCTAAACGCCCTTCGTGAGCAGGCGGAAGAGATCAAAAACATTGCCGCGGGATCACCCTATGCCACAGACTTCCGGCTCGATACTCAAAACAAAGTGCTCAAAATCGATGCAACCTACGACCAAAAAAAGGGGCGCTGGTCCTCGATTGACCGTGAAGACCTTGCCGATTCTCTAAAACGCAGCCACGATGGCATCCATGTCGGACTCTACCGTGAGGGTAAGGATCTCTACCCCATCATCATGAGAAGTCCGTCAAACGAAAGGAAAAACCTGATTTCCAAGCTCAATTTAGTCCAGGTAAAGCCGAGCGACTCGATCAACTCGACACCACTGACTCAAGTCGTTACCGATGTCGCCTTTAACTGGGAAGATCCTCTGATCATTCATTATAACAGAAAACGGGAAACGGCCATCCAGGGAGCGGCAACGTTTGACGCCACCTTTCCGGAACTTAAGGAAAGCGTCGAAAAGGAAATATTCAGCGCTCCTCTTAACAAGGGTTTTGAACTTAAATGGGGCGGTGAGGAAGACAGCTCTAAAACTGCACAAAAGGAGTTGGTGCCGGGGGTCATCCCTGCCATCATGCTGATCATTCTGATACTGGTGTTAGTATTCAACGATTTAAGACCTGTCACCCTCATTCTCTTGGTGATCCCCTTTTCAATTATCGGCGTCACCTTCGGCCTTCTTCTTTTCAATGTACCCTTCGGGTTTGTTGCCCTCTTGGGCGCGATGAGCCTCGCCGGGATGATGAACAAGAACATCGTCATCTTGATCGACGCCTGCACAGAGAATTTACAAAAAGGCATGAGCCGACGCGAGGCGATCATCGAAGCGACCATCCAAAGAGCAAGACCGGTGATGCTGGCGGCCGGAACAACATTTTTGGGAGTGATTCCGCTGCTGTCGGACGTTTTTTGGGTAGGACTTGCCGTTTCCATCATGGGAGGGCTTGCCATCGGCTCGCTTCTGACGCTGATTTTAACACCTGTCCTGTACGCGATTCTCTATAAAATCGAAAGCGACCAGGAGGCCCCCGTTGAACACTAAGAGACTCTGCGCCCTCATCGCTTCGTTGCCTACGCTATTTTGTCTGACGACATCGTGCGGCAAAGTAGGCCCGGACTGGAAATCACCCGGTGTGACATCTTACCATGAATGGACTGAAGACAATGCCCGTGTCACAAGCGGCGAAGAAGACTTAAGCCATTGGTGGACTCAATTCGATGACCCCACGCTAACCTACCTCATCGAGACGGCTCGCCTCTCCAATGCCACACTCACCGCCAAGGCTTGGCGCATCGAAGAAGCAAGGGCCGCTCTTGGGATCGCCGTCGGGGAGTTCTTCCCGCAGCAGCAAAGAGCATTCGGCTCCCATTACGATATACAGCTTTCCAAAAACGGTCCGAACACCCAGCTTGCCGATCTGAAATTCAAAGACGCGCTCCTCGGCTTCCAGTCTTCCTGGGAGCTCGATTTTTGGGGAAAGTTCCGACGCGGCATCGAATCGGCCGAAGCGGACTACTCGGCTAGCATCGAAGACTACCGAGATTTCCTTGTGATCCTCACTGCCGATGTCGCCTCGGCCTACTTCCGTTTAAAAACCATCGAAGAGCGGCTACTGATTTTAGATGACAACATCCGCATCCAGGCACGAGGACTAGAAATTGCATCAGCCAGATTCGAAGCAGGCTATGTCACCGATTTAGACGTTCAGCAGGCGAAAGCTTTGCTAAAAGAGACAGAAGCCAGAAAGCCGCTGCTACTCCTGGAAAAGGTCAATGCCGAAAATTCCCTGGCTGTTTTGACAGGCAAAAGTCCTGAAACAATGAGGAATCTCTCCTGCAATTTCAATCCGCTTCCACCCCCTCCTCTGCAGATGGCAGCCGGAGTTCCTGCAGACCTTCTTTGCCGACGTCCTGATATCAGGCGAGCGACCCTGATCGCAAGGTCGAGCCTTGCCAGAATCGGCATCGCGGAGTCAGAGCTCTATCCCAGCCTTTCGATCAGCGGCTCGATCGGTCTCGAGTCCGCCTTCTCCACACAATCAACGAAAGCCGACAGAAAGTTTTTTTCATCCGACAGCCTCTTTTTCAGCTACGGCCCCAGCTTCTCATGGCCCATCCTCAACTATGGCAGGCTGGAAAATCAGGTCATCCGCCAAAAGGCAATCTACTACTCGCTTCTCTCCGAACTTGAAAACAGCGTGCTGAGTGCTTATGCCGAAGCGGAAAACGCCCTCGCAGCCTTCGTCTATTTCCACGATCAGGTCACCGTCTTAGAGGAGATGGCCAAAGCGGCAAGACGCGCCACATCGCTTGCCAATACGCAATATGTGGAAGGGATGGCCGACTATACACGCGTCCTGACAGCCTCTGAAAAGGCATTAGAGGCCGAAGAGCGTCTTGCTGAATCAAAAGGGAACATCTTCCAGAGCGTTGTATCTACTTACAAGTCTTTGGGCGGCGGGTGGTAGAGTTTTCTCTCTTTTTGCCACCGAAGCTTGAGCGCCAGGCAAGACAAAGGCGATCCACCCGCTTTTGGAACAGCTCCCCTCCTGCCCTATAGAGAACAAGTACCCGGTAGCTGGATCCGCCCGGCTGCCAACGCACGGGATGCAGGCCAATCTGCCTTGCCAAAAATTCGGGCAGAAACCCGATTTCATGGCTGCTGCGGCATATGTCGGCAATTAAAGACCAACTGGGAAAGCGTGCTTTAACGGGAACAGGGCCTCCATGCATCTGCTGCCATCTCTGCTGCATCGTCAGCACTTCGATCTGATCTTCCGGTAAAAGCACGGATCCGAAGGGGGCGTTTCTCTTCTTTGAAAACAGGCGAAACAGCCCTGAACCTACCTCAACGGCCTCCACTCCCTCCCATGGGGCATTATCCAAAACGATCGCGATATCCGCCTCCCCGCGCAAAACCGCTCCATATGCTGCATCAGGCCTCATCAAAGTTAAATTGATCTTGTCGATATCGAGTACCGAAGCTGCGGCGACTCTCGCTATGGCGTGAGTCGTCGCAATCCTTAAAGGCATATGATCGACGCTCTGCATCGACTCAGACAAACTGGAGAGCCACCCTTCGAGCTTCGGTAACAGCGCTTCTCCTTCTTTTGTCAGGGAAAACCGTCTCTTCTCATGGGTGGAAAGCCCTTTGCCAAGAGCTCTCTCGACTCTTTGGATTGCAGCGCTTGCGGCGCTCTGGCTCAAATGGTGATGGGAGGCCGCTCGACTTAAGCTGCTCATTCTGGCAGCTGTGATGAAGAGAGAGAGATCTGATAGCCTCAAGTCATTGAATCGGTTCATCTGGATATCCGTTTTATCGATATTGAAAAGCGATTATATCGACAATACAGAAATTGAACGACCTCTTTATGCTTGGGGGCGATTTTAATTATCCAAGGATTCATTCTATGATTAGCAACACTCTACTAAATTGCCTCCAGAAAATTTGCCGATTCAATTTTGGAGATTTCGAAAGAGAGGAGTTTAAAAAATTCCTGCGCATGGGGCTCATCTTCGCCCTCATTATCGGGGTGTATTGGACCCTGCGCCCTCTAAAGGACGCCGTTTTCATTCATCTGGTGGGTAAACTTTCGCTGCCCTATGCCAAGACTGCCTCTGTAGTCGCGCTTCTACCTCTTGTCATGTTCTACACAAAGCTCCTGGAGAAAACCTCCAGAGAAAAAATGCTGATCATTCTTCCCTCGTTTTACGGTGCGGGTGTGCTGCTATTTGCCTCTCTGATGCCCTTTGTGGAAAAATCGCCTCAAGAGATGAAGGCTCTCTCTTTCTCGATTTCCATCCTCGTGCAGCTCATTGGTTATCTTTGGTACCTCTTTGTCGAGAGCTTCGGTTCGCTCGTGGTAGCACTCTTTTGGGCCTTTGCATCCGACACCACCGAACCCCTTTCAGCGAGGCGCGGTTTTCCCCTAGTTGTTGCCATCGGACAGATCGGCGGCATCATATTCCCCTACAGCATCGGTGGATTGCCCCACCGTCTGGGCCTACCAAACGATGGACTCTCGATGGCTATACTGGGCCTTTTTACACTGAGTATCATCCCCCTTGTCCGGCACTTTCTAAAGGTGACCCCAATAAACCTGCTGAAGTCGTTTCAAGGAACAAACATAGAAGAGGCTGAAAATGCGCAGGAGCCGGGATTTTTAGAGGGGCTTAAGCTGATGCTTAAGCATCGCTATCTTCTGGGGATGTTTGCCGTAAACTTCATTTATGAAGTGATTGTGACAATATTTGATTTCAATTTCAAAATCGCTGCCGGAAGCCTGTACTCGGGGGTTGAGCTTAGCCACTACTTAAGCTTGTACGGTTCATCGGTGAACATCGTTTCCTTAACCTGCCTTCTGCTCGGAATCAGCAACATCACGCGCTTTCTGGGAGTGGGTACAGCTTTGGCGTTGATGCCCTTGATCGTCGGAGGGGCCCTTTTCAGCTTCCTGACCATCGACAGTCTGAACTTTCTTTTTGCTCTGATGGTCGGCTCCAAAGCAATCAATTATGCCTTGAACGGCCCTGCCCTGAAACAACTCTATATCCCCACATCCCAAGATGCGCGCTTCAAAGCCCAGGCCTGGATCGAAACCTTTGGTTCAAGGGCATCTAAAGAGGCCGGTTCTCTCTTCAATATGCTGCTCAGCCCCCTTCAGTCATATTTTGGTGCGATAACCGGACGAAGCTACTATCTCCTGATGAGTGGATGCATCGGGTTTCCCCTGCTCGCCCTCTGGCTGGTCACGGCCCTCTTCCTGGGAAGGACTTTCAAACAGGCGATTTCCGGAAAGAAAGTTGTCTGCTGATCGCATTAAACGCGATCTTTTACTACCGGCCCTCCCAAAAGGGAGGGCCGCCTCCCAAAAGGGAGGGCCGCCAGCGGGGACGAAGTTAGAACTTCCTCGCCTTATTAATT
Organism: Estrella lausannensis; assembly: GCF_900000175.1. Lineage (NCBI taxonomy): Bacteria > Pseudomonadati > Chlamydiota > Chlamydiia > Parachlamydiales > Candidatus Criblamydiaceae > Estrella > Estrella lausannensis. The sequence continues at coordinate 252,480 of NZ_CWGJ01000028.1, read as the reverse complement.
CAAGAACGCCTCAGCAGCAAGCTTCTGTATAACCTCCATCTTGGAATTTGACTGTCTTGCGCTCTCGATTTTTGTCTCAAAGTCTTCGTGAGAAACAGTCAGGATGAAGTATCTTTTCATGAATCCTTCGAATTCAGGCTGCTCGATATAGCACGCTTCCGGAAGGCCTACGGATTTTAAAAAGAGATTGGTTTCCCTCTGGTAGGGCATCAGGCCAAAATTGCCCGCTGCAAGCACCTTTTCGTGGGATGGGAGGTCGTGCTTATTCAGCTGCACACTAGCCCAGGCACCCCTCGGTCCCTCATCGGAAAAGACCAAAGCCGATGGTAAAGTTGTCGGATCAAGTGCCATACAATTCTCCTTAGTTACCCATTTGTTAACAAAATAAATAGACGATTGGTTGAAATAACCGGAAGACACTTTAGTGTAAGAAGAAATAGTTCTCAAGAGAGGACAAGCCGGCTTGTGGCCGGCCTGCCCTATAGCGCTCTTAGCTGTGCGATTTATTGGTCAAATCGGCGGCAACTAAGAAAAGATCGCAGAGTTGCTTGATCTTTGCGGTGGTTCCCACTAGCAGCGGATGCTTCTTTGCGTGTTTCATCAGCTCACCAAGCGGCATCACAAAGCGGGAGGTAACCATCTGCATGGCCAAAATCTGCCAGAGCGTTGTCGTAGATTGAGGAAAATACCTACACTCGTCTGAGCGCAGAAGATCAAGAATTTTCCCTCTCTTCTCCAAGTCGATATCGACAGTTGCTTTGATTAATTCGGCAATAAACTCAACAGCTACGGCACCGCCCTCGCCTTTGACAAAGAGGGCATGCAGAGTGTCAATAGTGTGGATAACGGCATCTATATTGGCATTGCCAAAATCAATTTCCTCGGGCAGCGCTTCCAGCGCTCCCAAGACGAATTCCCCTTTTTCCATCAATGAACGGTAGGCTTTGATCTGCAGTTTCTCTTCATACCTTTCACTGTGCTCATGAGAGAGCAACTCCGGCTGATACCTCATCAAATTTTTGATGAAATTTCTTGTTACAATAACACATTCGCCGGCGGCTCTAGTGGCAAATAGCGCTTCGCGCTCAAAATTGGAAGAATTGTCATCTGCAACCGCTTCAATCAGCAAAGGAGTGGTCTCTACTTGCGGCTCCACCTTGTCGGCAAGAGCGTCGATAGCCTGGGGGAAAAGTTGCAGGCATTTTTTGAAAATTTTGCAAATGGCTACGTTCTGCTGCAGGAAAAGGCCATTGATCGCCTTCACTCTGTAATCTCGGGCTTCGTGATCGCTAACGAATGCCTGCGAGAGCGTCTCCGCCCAAATGTGCAGACCCTGACACGCGACAGCCACATGCCAAAACGCGCTTTTTCCAGCCTTCAAAAGACGCAATTTTGCTTCGTTGTCGCACTGGATCTCTCCGAAATGAGCGATGACAGTGATGGAGTCTTCAAACAGCGTTTTTGCCTTATGGATCTCACCGGTATAAAACTCGACAACCTTGTCAAAATTTTCCTGGGAGTAGGCTCCGGTTGCTGCAGAGTAGAGGCCGACACCGAGACTGAATGTTTTCTGGATAGGACACTCTTCCATCCCTGATATAGGGCGGGTTAACCAAGCTCTTCCCCATGTCGTCGGCTGCAGGTTGTCCCCGGGTTCAAGCGTTGAAAGATACTCAAACCGCCGAACCAATTGATTGAGCTCTTTTGTTATCGGTTCAAGATCATTTCCCTGAAGCGCACTCACTAATGATGTCAAATACTGCATAAAACTCCTAAAACACTATTATTTAATAACAATTTCGTGATATAGTATTTGATCAAAACAAATAATAAAACAAAAAAAACAGAAGAACAACAAAAGAAAAAGATGCAACCAACAGGTTTTACAAACAATACAAGCAATTATTCTCCATTCAATATAACGCTGCCCGCCAGAGAGACAAAAAAAAGGGCATTGGAGAGGAACCTGCCAGACCTGCAAGCTGCCAACAAAAAGCCGCGCTACTACTCATTGATCATCAAAACCCCTCTGCCCTTACACCCCGCGACAGGCACCACTCCCCTACACATCGCTCTTCAAGAGATGCAATATGAGGATGCTTTAGCCATAATGAAAAAACACAGCCGGCTCAATGTCGTTGAACTCAAAACAGGTTGGACACCCCTGCACTGCCTTTTTTGCTGCGCATGGACCAGCGAGCAATTTTTTTCCTTATTCAATTCACTCCTAAATGGAGGCTGCCAGCCAAACGTCAAAACCACTTCCGGCAAGACATTTTTGGATTACCTAGCCAATTCGAACTCCCTCTCCCCCGATCACTATAACGAAATTTGCAAGACCATCGCCTCAAAGGGGTATGTTTTTTACGATCCGAAGAGCGACCTGCCTCAGTTTCTACTGGAGACCGCCGAAGCCCATTTTTCAGTTCCAATCCCCACAAGAGTCGCAATCATCAAAAACTATTTTAATTTCATCCCAATGGAGCTCAAGCAGCAGGCTGCTGAACGACTTTTCCGCACAGTGCTTCAAAGCTCTGAATTTGGTTCAGGAGAAATAGCTGAATTGACAGAGGGGTTACTGAATGCGTTTGGAGAAGATTTCAACCCCGCTGAGGCCCTAGATGAAAAAGAGGCCAACCTTTGCTTTTACGCCCTCAGCAACTGCTACACCGGAGCGGAAGAGTTGGCCCGGATCATTCACATTCTTCATCAGCACGGAGTCAGCACGAAAAAATGCACATCGGAAGGCTCCGTTTTTGAATGTATCATAGCTTTCAGGAACTCATTTCATTTCAAAAAGGAGCTCATCAGACACCTGATGGCCTACGGCATTCAATGCACAATTACCCGGAGTGAAGACGATTCCTCTCCCACCCATGTAGCGGTGATTGAATACCTGATACGGCACAAGCTTGCTGGAAATGAGATTACAGAGATTATGCGCCTTGTGACCAATCAGGATTGGTACCGGGAATTTCTGCTCATGAAACTGATAGCTAACTGTTATTCCGTGGATTTATCCTGGGATGACGAAAGTGGCAGCGTGGAACTCTCCGGTGCCAGAGGTTCATTCAAGGATTTTTTCAGGTGGCTTGAGACAGACGCTTTGGAGTTTTATGAGTCTAAAGCGCAATCGTCAGAGAGCGCAGACAGCTTTCTTCAAACGATCGCCTCGCAAGTATCAGATCCTGCCCAAAAAACTCTTCGAGAATTGGACCAGACAGCGTGGATTAATCTCCTAAGGAAAGCCGGCGGTGTGCTGAATCACGCATTCATTCAAAACAGCGGGGACTACACATTGACCACTCTCCTCGAGATTCAAGGTCTTCATGCTGTCGTTTCAAGCCTGAAAACCGACGACCCCAAAGCCAATCACATGATAGGCCTTCTCTTCAGAGGCGCCGAAGTGTTCTTTTGCAACAGAGGGGATGACCTGACACGCCGCTCCGGGATCAGTCGCCACGTCCTCTCCGATGAAAAGATGAACACCGTCTTTCAGCAGGCTCATGAAGGCGTTCATCTCTACTCATTCATAAGGGAGCACTTTCTTGAGAGGATACAGGAGGTCACAGGGCAAAACGCTCCTTTTATCGTCGATCAAAAACAACAGCAGGCATCCAACTGTCCTGTTGCCAGCTTCTCATCACTGGAATTGGGTCTCATCGTTGCTTTGCTTAAAGAGCAGATGCCCTTGAGTGACCACAACATTGTGATAGAGATTGCACGCAAGATCAAAAAAGCGCACCGCTCTGCGAGGCGCAGTAAACTGATCGAAGAATATCGAACATTCCACGCGGGCGATGGCGCAAATATTCCTTCACAAATCTCCTCGGAAACAGACCCCTTTGGGGCAGAAGATCCGATGAGAATGTGAGAGTCCCCGGCAAAAGATCGTCAAGATGAGAACCTCTAAAGACACCTCATCTTTCCTAAATAATTTCTAAACCCTATCAATTATCTATATATATGCAAGTCAACTTCTTCCTCCCTATTTCAAATACACCCTCGTTAACGACCGCCGATCAAACAGCGGCTACAAACCGGAAAGCATACCAGCCGCGCTTCGCAAGGCTCGATCCCCCCCTGAAAAAATTGCGCATTGATGCAGTTGTTCAGCAAAATCTCACAAGGGATCCTCTGAGCGGAACAACAGCTCTGCACATCGCATTGAAAAGAGGCGAGTATGATACCGCCCTTGCACAAATCAAGCAGCACATTGGGGTGGATGTGAGCGAATATGCTACCGGATTCACACCGCTGCACTGCCTTTGCTATTACCCCTGGAATAGAGAACATTTTTTTAACCTGCTTTCCCTCCTCCTCAAAAAGGGATGCGCATCCAACGCCAAAAGCCACTGCAATTCCACCTTCCTTGACTGCCTGGCTCGCTCATGGAATTTCAAAACCAGCGACTACAAGGAGATATTCAAACTCATAGCGGGCAGCAACCACATTTTTTATCACCCGCATCAAGAACTCCCCCTGTTTTTGCTCAAATGCGCTGCAACACCCAATACTCCGGTGAGTGAGCGCATCGATGCTATCTTAAGTTATTTTTCCTATATCCCGGTGGTGTATAGACAAAGCGCTGCAGAAAAGCTCTTTTTTCAGCTACTAAGCAGTCATCAGTACGATGAAAGCCAGCTGGCCGAACTGATCGAAAAGCTGCTAGAGGGATTAAGAGGAACGTTTATCCCGGCACTCGCAAGGGACTCTTACGGCGGCAACCTGATCCAGGCCTATCTAATCTTTGGAAATCCCTTCAGCAACCCCAAAGAGAAAGCCCGCATCGTTAAAACTCTCAAAGAAAATGGAGTGGATATCCACAATTGCCACCAGGGAGACTCGCTTTTCCAGAACATCATCCGTCTCCAATGGCCGTTCCAGATGAAAAAAGAGCTGCTTCAACAGCTCTTAAATGTCGGGATATCGTGGTCTGTTTCTGTACGCACCTATGAGGAAATCCCTCACTATAAGCCAGATCATGTGATGTTGATCGAATATCTTTTAACCTGCAGCTTGCCGGGCCATGAGATTTCCGATTTGGTGCAGATATATTATAAAAACAACTGGTACCGGGAGTATCTGCTTTTGAAACTGATCGCCAACTGCTTCTCAAGCAATTCCGAATGGCGATTTACTTATAGCAAAGTTTCTCTCACGGGAGCTTTGACATCGTGGATCGACTTCTACCATTGGCTCGAGACAGAATCGAAGCAGTTTTATGGAGCTGTCACCCAGTCCGGGGATAGTTTGGAATCCTTGCTTCGCCAAGTTGAGTCTTTAGTGAATGAGGAAGCAAAAAAATTGATTCAGCAAATCGATCCCAGCCAGTGGAACCCAATTTTGAGAGAAACCGGGGAATTGCTCTCGCGCGCCTATTGCAAAAATTTCCACGCAAATTCTCCCCTGCCGCGTCACAAAAATGGGGAGCTGTTAGCCTTGATCCCCAGTTTAAGAACTACAAAAATCAATTTCAATCACATGATTGGACTCCTCTTCAAGCCTGGAGAAATCCTTTTCTGCAACAAAGGAGACGACCTGACAAAGCGCGCCGGCATCAGCCGCCATAGCCGCCCGCAAGAGAAGATAGATACAATCTTCCAAGAAGCTGTCCGAGGTGTGAACCTCTACCCGTTTATAAGGGAACACTTTCCTGAAAGAATAGAGGATGAAGCGGGAAAGGAGTCCCCTTACGTTGTCAGCCAAAAACCTCAGGCCACAGGCAATTGCCCTGTCGCAAGCCTGTCTTCGCTTGAATTCGGTATCCTGATCACTCTCATACAACAAGCACTGCCAGAGGCCGATCAAAACAGCATCGTCGAGATTGCAAAAAACATTAAGAAGGTGCACCGCCTAGAGAGAAGGAAAACACTGATAAGAGAGTACGAATTATTTCATCAGCAGGAGGGTTTGGGCTTGCCTTCATACCTTCCTTTCATGAACAATCTCCGCCTCGAAGCGCTTAAAGAACCCATACTAAGAGTAAATCAAGAGGAAAAAGACATAGAAAAGAGCGTACCCCTCTTGGGATCTGAAGATAAGTGATATACCGAAAGTGTTTCAAAAAAAACTTCTCACAGATAAAAGAAGGCTCAATCAAAATATTTTAACCTATGCAAACAGATGCAAGTCAACCAATTCAATGATTTCTCCAAAGGGTTTGTTGCCCCCTCGGGCCGGTTAAACTCGACCTCCAAAAGAGGGAGCAAAGTCGCACCTTACCCAGCCGGCCGCAAGACACTCGCGCCACAATTTGATAGGCAAGAGATTAAAAACCCAAAGAGGCAACGGGTTGTCAAGGCTCTTAAACCCTCGCTTAAGGTGGACCCCACCAGCGGAACCACAAAACTTCACACCGCATTAAAAGAGGGTGACCGCGCCGGTGCGCTAAAGGAAATTAAGAGATGGGGGCTGCTCAACGCCCGTGAACCGGCAACCCTCTGGACTCCGCTGCATTGTCTTTCTTGCTGCGCATGGGCGGATGAGGAGTTCTTCGAGCTCATGGAATTGCTAATTAAGGGTGGATGCTCTCCCAACGCCAGATGCAATAGAGGGAATACATTTCTCGATCACCTCGGAGGCTCCTGGAATCTCGATGTAAACAACTTTAAAGAACTATTCAAACTTCTATCGAATAAAGGATTTACATTCTACAACCCCCATCATGAACTGGCAAACTTCCTGCTCGAGCATGCCGAAACGCCCGGCATCCCTGCCCCTGACCGTGCAGAGATCATTGCAGACTACTTTTCATACATCCCGAAAGAGCATAGGCAAAAAGCGGCCGAGGAGCTGTTCATCAAGCTTTTAAAAAGCCTGGAATTTGCCGAGGGAGATGCAGCGGAAATGTTAGAAAACCTGCTGGAGCGACTCGGGGAAGATTTCAATCCCTCCCTCGCTTGCGACAAAGACGGAAATAACCTGATATACTTCGCCTTGCTGAACTGGTCCAATTCTCCGACTGAAATGGTTAAAATCTTCACGATTTTCGCCAAGTGGGGAATCGATACTGAGAACTGTGGGCACAATCACTCCCTCTTTGAGAACCTGATTACTTGCCAATACTCGTTCGAAAAAAAGAAAGAGATCCTTCGAAAAATGATGGATGCAGGAATTACCTGCTCCCTGACGGCGCAGGGCGATGAAGAGAGTGCGATGCCGACACCCATCCGACTAATCGAGACTCTCCTGCACTACAACCTGAAATGTGAAGAAGTTTCTGAAATCGTCAAGATAATGCTTCATGAAGACTGGTTTCGGGAATATTTACTCTTAAAACTAATCGCCAACTGTTTTTCGACGGATGCTGACTACTCCAATGAGGAAGGAAAAGCCCCCCTATCCGGATGCATCACCAGTATGACTGACTTTTACCGATGGCTCGAGACAGAATCCAGCGAATTTTATGAAAGAATTGCTCATTCTCCGTCTCAGGCGAAGGTGCTTTGCCACGCAAGCGCTGAGAAGCTATCCTCTCAGACGGTACAGTTGATGGAAGCAATAGCGGAGGAAACATGGGCCAAAATATTTAAAATAACCGGAGAAGCACTTGGTTCAGCTTTCACCCATCGGAAACTAAGAAAATTCAAGCCCATCAAAAATCTTGTCGACGCCAACGGTTTCTTTGCTTTTGTCCCCAGCATGTCAACGGGGGAAGCTGAATCAAGGCATAGCATTGGCCTGATCTTTAAACCGCCGGTCGTCCTCTTCTGCAACAAGGGGTACGACCTAGCAGAGCGCTCAGGGATCAGTCGCCATGTTCTGTCTAACAAAAAGACAAAAATCGCATTAAAAAAAGCTCTTCAAGGCGATGACCTCCACCGGTTCACGCGGGAATTTTTTCACACAAGGATTGAAAGAGGCAAGGCAAGCCCCTTCATAGCCACACAAAAGAACCAGCAGGCAGACAACTGTCCTGTTGCCAGCTTCGGATCAATGGAGCTTGGCATCCTTATCACAGCTCTTGAAGAGGAGCTGTCCGGTCTTGACAAGGATGTAGCCATTGAAATCGCCCGCGCCATTAAACGCGCACATCGTCAGTCAAGGCGCAGGCAACTGCTTGAAGAGTATGAAGCGTTCCATCAAAATCTAGATTGCGGCATCCCTTCCTATCTTCCATCCATAGAAATTCTTAAGACAAAATGCCCTGAGCATTTTTCAAAAAATACTCACGCGAGCGTGCCGAAAAAAAACAAGCAAAACACAAAGAAAAGAAAAAGTCCTGAATAAGGTGACCCATGCAGATTCAAACCGTTAATTCCACGCACATCTTAATGCTGCCGCAAGAGATTCTCGATCAGGTGTTCCACTCAGGCGATATAGAGCCCAAAGATCTTGTGACCAAAAGCCGTGTCTGTAAAATCTTTCATCGCTGCATCATGGTGGTGTCAAACAGCCACTACTGGAAGATCAGCGTCTCACGCTACTTTCCATTTAAAATTACCGATTACAGGTTCCGGAGCCCCCCCCTTTACGCGGATCTGTTTAAAACGTACGTCATCGAAAGAAAAAAAATAGGACAAGCCAAAGCAGCCTATTTCACCTTGGCGAAAGGGGTCGCCATGGACCTTGCCAAGGCGTTGTTTAAGTGCGGTAAACCGTGCCTTGCAAACACTGTCCTACAGCCATTTCTCAGGGTCGCTCCTCTCGATCGAGAACTCAATCATGCCCTTAAGACCATCAGAACAAAGCTCCACCCTTTCAATCTTATTGAACTTACCACTAGCTCCGATGGAAGCAGAGACGCTCCAGGTCCAATCTACATCATGAATGAGCACCCCTCCCCCCTCGTTTCAAACCCCTCTACAGATTTGCTAAGTAAAATTGACGAGTATAAAAAAACAGCTCTCCCACTTGCCCTTAGCATAGGTGAAGCGGTATTCCAATTAAACGACCCTCAAGAGGTCACGCCCGAGTTATATGCGATTTTGTACCCGTTTAATGTGCTCTCTGCACAATCGGGACACCTGCATTTTCTGTTCTATAAAATCCACTCCCTTCCCGGATCGTCTTTTTACAACAAAAGGGCGGCCATGGAGCATCTTGGCCAATCTGCAAACCACAATTATCCTCCCGGCCTTCTCGCGTTGGCTGACATCGATGCGGAGGGCTTACGCAGCAATCGAAATTACGAAAGAGCGTTCACCTTCTACCAATTGGCGGCCGAGAGAGGAAACAGATTGGCCTCAACGCGCCTGGGCAAATGCTTCGAGAATGGAGTGGGTAAAAAAGCCGATCTCACAAGAGCGCGCCTTTGCTACATTGCTGCCGAGGATTTGGGCTGCCCTGAAGGCTCTTTGCGGCTGGGACTTTACTTGAAAGCATACGATGAACATGCCTCTCCTGAATTGATTTATTCCCTTTTTTGCAAAGCGACCGAAGCCGGGCTAGCGGAAGGGGCCTATCACAAAGGGCTCTGCCTGGAATCGGGCTTTGGCGTAATGAAGGATCTCGAACAGGCAAAGAAGTGGTATCAAGCTGCCAGTGATGCAAAGCACTCCGGGGCTGCATCCGCACTCATTAAAATGACGCGGCCGCATCCCGCTTGCAGCGAGGTGGATCCACCCGCTGCGAAGAGACCGCGAGTCGAGACCACCCGAGGAATAGAATAGCTCTCTCTCTGATACGTTTTGGCCGAGTGAGGCTATGGCGAAAGTGTCTCAAGATTTGGGTTTGACAAAGAACAAGCCCCAATGCCAATTTCTTTAGACAGCAATCCCCTGATTTTACGCTTACCGGGGCGCTAGTCTATCCATTCGAAGGATTCGGATTTCGGCATCTGTGAAAACACTTCGACAACAAAGGGAGGTGGGATGATCACTTTCCGCTTACTGCGGTCAATCATCGCTCCATCGACTGTCACAACTGCTGCCAAGGTGCCGTCCTCTTTGGTAATGGGATGCTCCAGAGTCCAGCGGGAAAAATCCCGCTTTGCCTTCTTAAGGAACAAAGCCACAAAAATACGCTCGCCGGGCCGGATTTCCCTTTTAAAAACGCTCTCTTCCCGAAAGAGTACGGGACCAAACCCTTCTTTGTGCATGTATTCCAGCGTCAGTCCCCTCTCCTTCAAAAAATCAACGCGCGAGAGGGCTCCGTATTGATAATAAGCCCAATGGGTAGCGTGAAGATTAGGATCAAAATCTGACCACCGCACCTGTATCTCTTTCACATACTGATCCATATACCCCCATTAGCTTGTGCAGCCCTCATCAACGATCTTCTTCTTTAAAAGATGTCCATCAATGATTTAGCATACTGACTGCCATATATTCCGAAAGTGCTTCAAAACTTGACTTTTTGACTATGATAAGGCCAAAAATCACGTTTTGAGACACTTTCGATATAACTCAACGTTAATTTTAAATCCATGAACAGTAAGCCACTTATCATCTTAGGAAGCTCAAGGAAGGATGGCCACACCGCCAAAGCAATCGACACGATAACCGGCACGTCTCCCCTTCCCTTTGTTGACCTCAGCTCCCTCAACATGACGTATTTCGATTATGATTTTGAAAACAGAGCTGACGACTTTATCCCCCTGATGGAAAAGGTCGTCGAGCACAATCCCCTGATCTTGGCGACGCCGGTTTACTGGTACACAATGAGCGCCGTCATGAAAACGTTCCTCGACCGCTGGAGCGATCTCCTGACGTTCAGAAAAGACTTGGGCAAGAAGCTTAAAGGAAAAGACCTCTACTTAATCACTTCTTTCGGTACCAGCATGCCCAAAGGATTTGAAGAGCCCTTCATTCAAACCGCCGACTATATGGGTATGCACTTCCGCGGCTGCTTTTACTTCTACAGCGGCAAAGACCCGGATCTCATGAAGGAAAATGAAAGGCGTGTTAAAGAGTTCAAAGCCCTTCTGAAAAAAAATGGCGTCCTTTCTTCCTAGTGCCCTGTTCTATAAGCTTTAACGACCGGTCGCAGGCTAAATCGCCTGATTTGTTTATGGTCAATCTCTTACAGGATATGGTATAGAAAAAAAAAGAGGGCTTTCATATGATGGCAGCCAGCCTATCAAATCAAAATTTCACTGCACTTATGAGTCTTTTGAGGCACTCTTATGATCTCACTTATACGTCCTTTGCTAGCGGCTTTCATCTTTCCACTCCCTCTGGCAGCCAATATCGTTCCGGACTATTTCGGGAAAAACACTAAATATGATTATTCCGAGCACATGGAAATCAATGTGCCGGACGATGAAGTACGCGACAAATGGAAACTTGCGAACCGAATTGTTGCCGACGACGGCATCGCCACATTCGAGTGGATCCCCCAGATGCAAAAGCTGGAAAATCGCACAGAAATTTTGACAGTGCAGTTTATGGCCAAAAGGCTAAAGGACATAAAGCCGTCAACTGCCAAGGAACTGGCGACCAATATCTACAAGCAGGCTCGTATGCAATACCCGGAGCTGCGCTGGAATGTACTTAAGGATGGCGAGACAGACTATCTCTATGAATGGATCCTCCCAAGGGGGGCCGACGGTATTGACCCTCAGCACGAGATTGTCCGCATCATTTCAACAGACAGGGGCTTTCACCGCATTGCCTATGAAAAGAGGGTAGCGACTTTAGACGCGGTAACCCGAAAGATCTGGATTGACCGTTTAGCTTCCTCTCCTTTGCTAAAATACTGATAGCGAACCGATGCATACCGGAAAGTGTCTCAAATTTTGAGACACCTTCCGATGTAAAAGCCAGCTTTTGATTGCAAGCAGGCGCATTTTCAGCTTATTGATTATTCAGCAGCTGTTTGATTTTTCCCTGAACATACGGGAGAGCTGTCGTCGCGGTGATGATCATCGCACATCTCCACCCCAAACCCGCAAATGCCTGTTTAGTGAAGCAGATGCTCGAAAATCTCTCAGCATAGCTCAAATCCCTCTGCAGCCTTGTCTTATAAGTGTCTAACGACTGGCTGAAGATGCCTGCAAAAAGACCCGATATCATGGCGGCAGCCACACCAGGGCGGCAGCCATATGTGCCGGACCGGGTGCGGCCCCCATTTGCTTAAAGCGCTCCTTCATATAGGGGGTCAAACCGAGATAAGCCCCCGTAAACGCAACTTCTCGGCCCGCTGTATAAACAAGCCCGCGGAAAAAAACCTGAGGCCCTGCGGTTTTAACCAAGATCTTCATCGTCTGGAGAAAAGATTTCCCTGTTTTTTGCTGCTGAATCATGATCAGCTCCGCCGGGTTGACGACGATGCTGGAGGCCGCTCCGGCCAAGGCTGCTGCCGCAAGAGGATTCATCCAGTTTGCGAAGACACTATTCGCGACGGTCTGCAGGGCGATTGTCGGGGCAAAACTCGCCGCGAAGCCCCCAGCACCGCGATACAAAGCCCGCGGGCTGAACGTCCACATTTTTCCTGCGAGAGTTGTTGATTGCGATTCAATCGATCTTGCCTGCGACATGTTCTTGTAATAGATCATGGGCTGCAGCAAACCCACTGTAGCCACCCCTGAGAGTCCCCCCGCAAATAAATCTTGCCAGAACGGTTTTACGCTTTGTTTTTCATTGATTTGTGTAGACATAGTTTACTCCTTATAATAATAACAAAAATTAATCCTCGCTCGATTTCGAGGCAAATCGGTACAAGCATCACAAATGCCGATAGACGGACATTTGCGTGCAGGCGGTGGCTTTCCGAACAGAGCCTTTTAAGGCGCTGTCTGAAAGTTAACTAAAAAATGATCTAAAGAGATGTGTGAATGTGTGCGCTAGCACACAAGAATAAAGGGAAGGAAAGAGAAAAAAAGGAGGGAGGAGGCAAACTTTAAGTTCGACGCATACGATGCGTAGGGTTGATCCCTGTGCGGTGTATCACAACGAGATGTATTCATGGCTGCAATGATCCTTTGATTTTATGGTATTTTTCTAAGTGCCGGGTATTTTCTATATGCGGCTTCCGGCCCTCATATCAAGCCTTATTTTGGTAACTGACGGATGTGTTATAATAGGGATTAATGTATGTGCGCGCTAACGCACAAGAATAAGGGAGAGAGCGAAAATGCTAAGGGAACCTGAAATGCTTTGCAGGTGAGCCTTAGGACTTGCGTCAGATTGGAAGTGGGAATGTTTTTGGTTTTCCATGCAGCCATGATATCTGAAATGGAATTTATACGCAAGGACTTGAAGAAAGAAGGCCGCACCCCTCCCCTTTTTTTAATGTCTATACGGATGCTTGATATGCCTTTAAGTAAGACCCTCTCCAGTAGCGGATAAAATAGAGGGAGAAGGTAAAAAAGCTCATCGAAGCAATGATCATCCACGCCACATCGGCGCCTCCCTTCCCTAGATAAATCAACCAGGCTGTCGGCAGTATATAGGCGATCCAGTGCACGGAGGCACTGACGTAAAAGATGTAGCGTGTATCACCGGCTGCCTGAATAAAGCCGATCAGAATCCAGCTGAGTCCGTCCAGCAGGAAAAAGAGGGACATGTAAAACAGCGCTGTTGTGAAGGAAGCGTCAAAGCCGCTTCTGGTAAACGATGCCACGTTCTCTTCAGCCAGGAACAATTTCAATAGGGCGCCTGGAAATAGTATAGCAATCAACATTAAGCCCGACGAAAAGAGGGTATGCAGGGAGAATGCTGACTTCAGAACCTTCCCAAGATAACTGTAAGCCTTTCCTCCGAGTAAATTGGAGGCGATAGCCCCCGCAGCTTTAGACTCTGCCTCGATAATGAACGAACTCAGTACATAAAAGCTTTGCACCATGGCGACAAGGCTCATCTGCTCTTGAGACACCGACATAATCATCCGGAAGAACAAAAAATGGCAAATCACTTCCATCAGATGTCCAAGACCCGACGGCATACCGATCGACAGTCCCTCTTTCATCACCCCTCTGCTGATGCCGATTGAGGCTGTGCCATATTCCTTGCGGTAGCCGGAACTTAAAAAGACAAGCAAGAGGAGCAGAACTTGGCATGATTGTGCAATCCCCGTGGCAAGACTCGCTCCCTCCACACCCAGTGCGGGAATACTGCCCGCTCCAAAAATAAGCAGCCAATCGAGAATAATATTGATGGCATTGCCAATCAGGGCGGTTATGGTCACGATACGGACACTGCCAATGGCAATAAAGAAACCCGCCAGAGAAATCTGTATCAATTGCGCGGGACCGAAGAGCATAAGCGTGCTGAAATAGGCCGTCTCGTACTCGGTGTTGCCGCTCCCGAAAAAAATCAACCCAGGGGCCGCCCAGCTGATCAAGAGAAAAACCGGGAGGGAGAGAAGCGCCATGTGGATAAACTGCCAAACAGAACTTCCGGCACGGGCACAGGAGTTTTCGCCATGCAGCCTACCTACCAAGACCTCTGAAATGGCTGCGACGCCCATCGGCATCACTAAGAACATATAGTAGGCAATACCTCCGCTCGCGGCAGCATTCAGTGCCATCGGATCGAATCGGGAGAGGAAAAGGCGGTCTGCAAACATCATCAGCGTTGAGGACATCAGGCCGATCATCAGCGGCCATGACATAGCCCAAAATTCTCTGATCGATCCCAGGGGATGTTTTGTCAGTTGATATGAAGGTTTCATCTTAAATCATCTTCTTTTCTTTAAGTTCTGCCATTATTCTTTTTAAGCCTGTTTCCACATGCTGCCTAATCATGGATGCAGCGCGGGCCTTATCGCGCTTTAAACAAGCATCAGCCAGACCGGAATGCTCGGTATGGTTCACTTGAAATTTAGATACCTTCCCACCAAAAGCAACATTCCAGTACCTTTCGAACTTCTTGAAAAGGAACGCTCGAATCTCCATCAGAGTCTTAGACCCGCAGCCACTCACCAGTGCTTCATGAAAAACCCTGTTAAGCTCTGTCCACTCAAGGTAGTTGCTCTCATCAATCAAAACCCCCTCTTCAGCTTCTTTAAGGCGGTAGAGCGCGGCAACGATCGTCGCCTCCCAGTTCTTATCCCCTCTCTCTATCGCCTTGGTAATCGCAAGAGTTTCAAGGTCGATATAGGTGGCATAGAGATCAAGCATGTCACTTTCGCTGATTGCGGAGACACGGAACCCCTTATTGTCTGTCGCTTCGACAAGACCTGTTTCAGCGAGTCTCGATAGCGCCTCGCGCACCGGAGTCGGGCCCACCCTCAACTTTTTTGAGAGCGGCAGCACTTTTAACTTTTCGCCCGGCTTCAGCTCGGCCGTCAAAATTAAATTCAGCAATGTATCGAAACACTGATGCGATAAGATCATAAAACTCCAATTTATCGATATTATATCGTTTTATCGATATTATTTCAAGTGAGAAAGGGAATCGAGCAACCGCTGCCGGTCAAGCTTAACAGCCCAACACTCATGGTCTTGTTTTCCAAAGAAGACCCAAAAATGATCTGCTTCGATGAGAAACCCACAGGGAAAGACAACCCGCACCGGATGCCAATAAGGGGCATAATTTGCCGAGGTATAAAACCCAAGTCCCACGATCGGATCGGGACTGATGGATAAAAGGTGAAACGGGGGTTTTGAAGAGAAAGTATAAGCACCGAAAAAATAGTGCGGCATCGACTCGCTGTCGGAGTGAATGGTTGCCATCGGACAGGAGGAGTGAAAAAATGAGAGATAGCGATCAGAATCAATCAACAAGGCGGGAGTGCCGCCCCTCATTTCGCCGAAAGGCCAGTAGAGCTCTCGGTCTGACGAGAATATCTCCCTGCAGGAGGCTTGTTCTTTAGAGAGCAAAAACACGCGATGCGGTGCAAGAGAGTAAGACAAGAGAAGATGCCCCTCAAATTCGAAGGGAACCCAGTTCTTTTCGCGGCGTCGATTGGAAGCCCCGGGAAAATCCCGGATGGGGTCAACTCTCACGATTTCAATCGAGTTGCCGCGGCAATCCAACTCCGCAATGAAAACTCGCCATGACCCCCACTCACGTGCCGCATCGGCCGTATCACTGAATACGATGTACAATCGTCCACCCACTTCTATTAGCCTGGCATCTTCAGCATTGGCAGAAAGCTCGCCTTCGCGAAAAAGTGATTCGATCCGGAGCAGCTGAGGAACGCTCTTCACGGTAAAATCGTCGTTCAACTCCACAATGCCAATCCTTGATCCGAAGTGGGGCGAGGAGGCGGAGCGAGCAGGTGCAATCATGACCCTGAATGTCATGTAGATCGTTTCCTGAAAGCGAATGATCGAAGGATTAAAGGCGTGAGGGTATCCAGGGATTTCAATCTTTTTCGACTCGAGGACGAAAGACTGCGAGGAGGCTTCTATATCAATGAGAGAGGAATGCAGGAGGGCACGGCAGATGACCGCGAGAAACAAAAGGGGCTTCCAGGGAGGGAATGGGGTAATCTTAGCGACAAGGGAATGGGACATGATAGCTTATGCATCCGTATTAACGAGCCTATCGTGTAAATAAGCTCTAGTAAACCTACGGCAGTATAACAGACTCACTAAATTGGAAGAAGAATTCGCCAAGCCAGCTTAACTCAAAAGAGTTAGCGGATAAATTGCCAGGGACGCTGTTCATCAGGAATTAAATCTGTCTCAATTCACTGTCTTAAGACTATCCAACAGGGGTTTTTTATCCAATTTCACCACCCACATCTCATGATCTTGCCTTCCGTAGACAACCCACACAAAGTTACTGTCCATCAAGAATCCACATGGGAATATAGCTACAACAGGTTTCCAATAAGGAGTATATGATTCTCCGTGATAAAAACCCGTTCCCACAATAGGTTCTGGACTACATTCAAGCAGATCAAAAGGAGGGTCTGCAGCATAGGTGTAAGCCCCCATAAAATAATGAGAAGACACTTTAGCCTGAGAGTGAACTGACGGCATATCAATCCAGGAATGAAAAAAAGAAAGATAGCGGTTATCATCAAGAAGTAATCCTGGTGTTCCGCCCCTAAGCTCACCCCAGGACCAATCAACCGCTTTATTCGAGGTGGAGATGAAGTCGCAACGACCCGCTCTACAATTGTTGTGGAAGACAGTATGGGGTGTAATGCTATAGGATAGCATCAACTCTCCATTGTAATCGAAAGGCACCCAATTTTTCTCTCTCCTCGAGGGGTCATTCTGTGGATATTCATTCAAGCATATCTCAGGACCTATCTCAAATTGCGATCCATTGTGCAAAAGTTCCGTGATGTATACCCTGAACCCTCCTCTTGAGACTTTGACATCTTTACAATCACTGTAGACCAGCATTAGCTTTTCGCCGACATAGAGAAGGCGGCCATCTTCGGCCCTCGAGGGAAAAGATCCCGAGGACAATTTGAGAGGTAGGATATAAGGATCGCCGGCAGATTCGAAGTTCTCATCGACAAACATCAGGCCGATGCAGGACAGAAATTTATTTTTTAGATCCGGCAAATAACGAAATGAGAGCAAAATTTTCCCTTTCCATCGGATAATTGAAGGATTGAATGCGTGGGGATATCCGGGCACTTCGATCTTCTTCACTTCTCGCACAAAGTCGCTTAGATTGCTTTCAAGATCGGGTAACTCTTCGTTACCGAAAAGGGCCGGGGGAAAACTCAGCAAAGCAAACAGAAGCAAGAGATTGATATACATATGGCTCTTAGAGGTTGTTGTATCGAAAGTGTTTTAAACTTTGGTTTGGCAAAGGGCATTCTTTACGACTGAAGGGCCTCAAGTCTCCTAATATTGGAAATATGAGGGTATTCACAATCTTTTATCCACTGAAGAATTAGACGAGCCAAAATTCCAAATCCAGAGAAACTTTCGCTATACACGAGCGTTAATATTCGGTTTCTAGCGGCACAAGGCTCTTCAGAAGCCCTTTCTTATCGAGTTTCATGACCCACACCTCGTGATCTTGCCTACCGTAGGAAATCCAGATATTGTCCCCTTCTACAATATAACCGCAGGGAAAAACACAACGTAGCGGTTTCCATGTGATGTAATACGGCTCTTGATAGAAGCCTTTGGCGAAGATCGGCTCCGGACTCACCCGCTTGAGCTCGAAGGGCGGCTCAGCGCTAAAGGTGTAGGCTGCGATAAAATAATGACTGATTTTTTTGCCATTGGAGTGAGCGGAAAACATATCTTTCCAGCAATGAAAAAAAGACAGGTATTCGTTTCCAAGCTTTAACGCTTGGGTTCCCCCTCGGATGTCACCCCAAGGCCATTCGATCTTTGCCTTGGTCTCAGCAATCAAGCGACACGCCTCTGCTCCCTTGACGGGTTGATAAACGCGGTGGGGCACAATGGTATAAGAGAGATAGAGCTCCCTATTATAGACAAACGGCACCCAGTTTTTTTCGATTGGCTTCAAGGGTTTGCCTTCGATGGCGTGGATTGCCTCAGGATCTTGCAGAGAGAATGCGGAGCCGTCAAAAATCAGGCGAGAGTACATCACACGCCGTACCTCTTTCCCCTCTTCTAAGAACACATTGCTGTAGACGACAAATAGATTCTCACCAATTTTAATGAGCCTGGGATCTTGTGCGCGAGACGGATAACTTCTGCCTTCTTCGTCGATTTGTAAAATTTGCGGTGTGCCTTTGACTTCAAAGTGACTGTCCAGCCAAACCAGTCCGACCGGATCGGTATTACCCGTCTCCTTATCTCTGAAGCGGAAGCTCATCAAATTCTTCCCCTGCCACTTGACGATGGAGGGGTTGAAGGCATCCGGATATCCGGGAATGATGATTCTCTTCGTTTCCAAGACAAAATCCTGAGCGCTCTCTTCCAGATTAACATAATCGGGAGCCGAGTAACATCGAATGAGGCTAAAGAGGGCCAATTGCAAAAGAAGTGTAAACTGGATCAACGGGCTCCTCATAAAATTCCTCTTTTGAAATCAGGTTTGATTCTCACTTCCGTCGACCAAAACTCGAATGGAAAAGCCTCATAAAGCTTCTCAGGATTAAATCGAATCGGGCGCTCTCCACCCATTTCCAATGCCTCCTGAATTGACTCGGCGTATTCAAACGTCGCCCTTCCCGACCCTCTGTAGTAGTCGTTATATTTCAGCAAAGGCTCCGTCTCGGTGACGCGCAGTAGACGTGCCGGAATCCCGTACGCTTCGGCTATGATTATGCCATGCAAGGAACTGGAGACCACAAACTTTGACTGCAATATTGCCCTGACAACCACATCCCATGGATCTGTCGGGTAAACGACGTTACTGTAAAGCTCTCTGGGAAAGAGGTGCAGCTCCGTATAGTGAGGGATCACTATATAGTCGTAAAGAGGTTCCTCACTCTTTGAGAACTCAGGAAAAAGATAGGGGAAGAGAAGCGCCGGATCCCCATACACCTCAGGAACGGGTATACTGAAGGAATTTTGAAGGAATGCCCTTGTGATGGGACCTCTAACAGCCCTCACATCAAGATTTTTAAACCTATAGCTGGATTTTTCAGGCAGTTTGCCGTTGAGACCCGTCCCCCAAATCACATCACCATCGTCTGCAAACGAAAGGATAGATCCCAGCGCCAAGAGCTTCTTTGGATTATTGGCGGGTTTGCGCTGAAATGTCTTTACAGGCTCCCCTACAATCCTCTCAACCAGTTTGAGGGAGATATAATCTCCAAAGTTAACAAATGCTTTTTGCTGCCACCAGTAAAGGGGCAGCCCAGCCTTTCCAACCTCTTCCGCATGTCCGCAAAAAGAGCAAAAAAGGGATATCGTGATGATGAATAATGCTTTCATATACCATTGTCAGCGGTTAAAAAACCTCTATAACAAATTGGAAGCTATTCTTCAATTAATTATTTCATCTCAGAGACACTCAGAGTTTAAAGGTCATCTCCAGCAGTGGTTTATACCGAAAGTAGCGCGAAACGGCATTCCAGCTCATATCTCCACTATTCGGTCTGTTGCTATGCCTCAATCGGGTGCGCTTCCTAAAAGCCTAAAGCCAAATTTTGAGACACTTTCGGTTTGCGTCAAGTCCTACGAATTCAGTTTTAAGACGCCTCAGCAATGGATCACTCAGCTAAATTCACATCCATTTCCTCAGGATCCGGATTGAAAAGCCCCACTGATTTTATTATCTTCAACTACTCCTGAAAGAGACTCGGATGATATAGCCTCGCCACTGAAATGGGGTGCGCAAAATTTGCCAGAGTGGCGCTTAGTTTCTATTCCACCGGAACCTATACCACTCTTCCCGCAATGTATAACCTCTGACCGACGAATTCTCTTCTGCGAAAAAGTCTCAAAATTTGTGATTTTGCCCCCACGAAAGCCATGTTTTGAAGCGCTTGCAGAATACCATGTGGAATATCACCTCACGCACGACCTTTCGATTGCGCAACGCTCTCAAATTTAAATTATTTTTTTAAAAACAAATACAGTATTTATTAAAAACAAATAAACACACATTAACGAAAATCATTTATTGAAATTATTCATATATTTACTTACTATTAAGATTATACCCACTAAAAAACTACAGACAGGGAGAAATTTATGTTACCAGTAGAACAGTACAGGACCGGATCAGCGGAGAATCCCAGCGACGCAGAATTTCCCCCGCAAAAACAGTCAAAGAAAGATAAAATTGCAAAAGCACTCCATTCACTAGGCGCTCTTTTTCACTCAGACAAGCACAAAGCGCAAGCCGAAGATGCATCACCTCAAAAAGCAGTTAAAGAATTGAAGTTGCAAAGAACAACCTCCTCTTCCAGCCAGACTGCCATCACCTCCACTTCAGCAAGCAGCCAAGGGTTGGCTACGGACAACGACGAATTGGACTTTAGTGACGACTTCTACTTCTCACCTGCCTATACCTATACATCTGAACAACTGCAGCAAATTGAAGAAATTGACAGCCTGTGGACCGAGCGCTGGGGGACCCTTGAAACGCTCGAAAAGTTTGAGTCGAACATGCATCTCCTGGTCGCTCCCCACCAACACCTCATCCCCAAAGTCAATCCTCTTGAGCCATCGGGCACAATTTACATGGGTAGCTATCCCGGAGACAATCCCTACGACCATACAGATCTGGGTGCCGAAATTAAATTACCCATTCTCCTAAAAGAACTGGGGATCAACCAGATCGTCTGCTTGCAAAAACAAGATGAGCTAGACGCTTCGTTTACACCCTATCAGGAAACAGCCCTTAGAATTGCCCGTGAACTCAAGCTGACGACACCACAGTTCCTTCATTTTGGCATCCGCGACGTCAGCATCGCACCCGACAACGATGTTTACCATTTCGTGTTAGAGACCCTTTTGCCTGCTATCACAAAGCCCGGAATGAAAACCTATATTCACTGCTGGGGAGGTAACGGGCGCACAGGCACGATCTCGTCTATCGTCCTAGCCGCTTTGTTCGGGCTTGATGCCGAGACAGCGCTGAAGAAGGTCAATACCTATCACAAAATCAGGATCAACCCCCAGTACAACGCCCCGGAAACAGAAACACAAAAGAATCAGGTAAGGCGGCTCGTGCCTAAAATTGTCGCTGAGGCTACCGACCCTGAGAAAAATGAACGCTAGATTATACACATAGCCGCTACTGAGGATTCCCATGCGCCACCGACTAATCGCCCTGATACTTTTACTGTCCGCTCCTCTCTTTTCCGAGAGGAGCATTCATCCTACAAAATATGAAGATCAAGAAGAGATTTTAGAGAACGGTGGCGTCATGCTTCTGTCGTCTAAAATTCATGATGTGCTCATCTACCAGACACAAGAAACTATCAGAGGCAGAAGAGCCAACTTTTTCTTTTCGATCACCCACTACGGAGACAGGCCTGTGAATCTGTACTTCGAAAGCCTGACAGCAACCGATCAAATGGGCAGACCGCTACGCATTATTCCGAAAAGAGAGCTCATTCGCAGTAAAAAGCAACAGACCCGTTGGAACCTGTTCGCCTCCGGACTAGTTGAGTGTCTCGAGGCTGACAGGGCAAATAACGCCGGCGATACCACCATCCACACAGTAACTCGGAAACGCGAACGGGTAAGGTATCAAGGAGACGAAAGGAGGGGCCGGCCGATCAACGTGGAGTCCGCAGCGACCTACACCTCATGCGGCGTCATCCACAATGAAGCCGAGCGGCAACGGGCACTGCGAGCCGTTCGACACGAAGCCTCTGCAAGGAACAGCGCTATTGTCGCCCGCCAGCAAATATTTGAAGAAGACATGCACAGTCACTATTTCGATGCGCAAACGATTTACCCCGACGAGAATTTCGCTGCCAATTTTCAAATCGAGATCCCAAAGACTGTTGAAAAAGATCTTCAATTCATTTTGATTCACTTGGATTTAGGGGAAGAGAGACACACCTTTGCATTTTATACAAAGGAGCTATAGGCCCTAGCGGCTCTGATCGATCAGAACTCTTCAGTTTGCGCCCGCCGCGCGAGCCGCCATTCATTGGAATCCAATGCATGATGGACAAAAGGCAGGGCGAGAAGTTTCTTTTTCTTCTGCATATTTTTAAGGCTGACTGTCCCGATCAACGGCGCATCCAATAAGGCTACAGCCGTAGGGGTGATTTTTTCACAGCAATCCAGTACCAACAGGGATAGAGCCGAGAATTTGGCAATCCCCGCAAGAGAGTCATTCTCGATCGCACTACCCGTGAGGTTAAGTACTTCAATTCTTTGCCTGAACTCGCCGTCTTCGCTGAATGCGGAACCTGCCACCTGCGGCATCGACCTTAGAGCTACCCGAGTAAGCTTGGGAGCCCTCATAAGCGCCCTTACGCCTTCGTCTGTCAACCCTTCAAGACCTGTCAAATCAATCGACTCAAGCGAGGAATTTTCAAGCCCGGCAAATGCCCGGTCGGTAAGCAGATCTGCATAAGAGAGGCTGAGGCGCTTCAGTTTTTTATTCTGCAACAGGGCTTGTACGGCTTCATCTTCGCACTGCCTGGCGGCATCTATCGAGAGCTCAGTCAAGGGGAGATTTGCCAAACTTGCGATGAACGCTGAAGATAACCTGTGTCCGGAGACCTTCAAACTGGTTATTTTTTTTCCCTGGATCAAACCTTCAAGGCCCACATCCGAAAGTGGAGACACCCACAGATCGAGCCGTTTCAGTGCAGGACAAAGAGCGCTAAGCTGCAGAGCCCTTTCATCGGTAAGGCGAATCCCAAAGCGGTTTATTTTAAGAGTTTTTAAAAATTTGCCCGATCCTTTGATAAAAGAGAGGAGATCGTTGTAATTTTGAATTCCCAGAGAATGGGGTGTTAGTGTGCCAGCATTGCACGCATGAAGCTTGCTGAAAGCAAGGGCATGAGCAATAGTTTTTTGTACGGTCATGAACCCCAGCTGGTCGCCAGCAAAAAACTCAGGAGCGTTGCGTTTGAAAATTTGAGCTTGAACGATCATGAACGCTTTTACATCACGTTCCAGTTGCTGCCTTGTGTCAGCGCATTCTGCGATCTGTTCTAAAATGGTGTAGGTGACTTCTAGGGGAAGTGAAGGGGTGTCATACCCCTCCCCATTAGGTGAGGAGGGGAATATTTGTGAGCTAGATAATTCCGATAAAACGTTCATTTTATATTAACCATTCGGCAAAACAAAAGAACATTTTAAATTAAAATTGATTAATTAATCAACTTTATTGAATCTAGGGGCCCTCTTATTAGCAGAGTAGCCTCTTGGGCCGCCAAAGCTTTCCCTTTGACCGCCGAAACCTTCTCTTTGACCGCCAAAGCCTTCGCGCCTACCGCCAAAGCTCTCTCTTTCACCACCGGAACCCTCTCTTGGACCACCAAAACGGCGTTTTGGTTTCCATGAGCCGTTTCTTGGACCGGAGAAGGAGCGTCTTCCTCTCGGAGGACCGCGTCTTGAACCACGCTCTTCGCCCTCATCTTCGTCCTGGCCGCCGGAGAGTTTTTTTATCGCTCTCCAGAACTTTTTCTCTTCTGGGGAAATGAATGACAGGGCAAAACCCTCTTTACCGGCACGGCCTGTTCTACCGACGCGGTGGATGTAATCTTCTGCACATTCAGGCAAGTCGAAATTGATGACATGCATGATATGGGGAATATCAAGACCTCTTGACGCAACATCTGTCGCGACCATGATCCTGCTTCGCTGATTTCTGAATGATTTGATAACTCGGTCACGCTTTCGCTGAGGCAGGTCACCGTGGATAGCTTCGGCGAGATGCTCTTCGTCCCTCAGTTTACGGGCGAGGTTTTCAGCGCCGATTTTTGTGCGGACGAACACGATAACGGATCCTTCCCTCTGGCCTAGTGCCTCGAGAAGAGTATCAAACTTTCTGTCGGTTGTGACATGAACTGACTCTTCTTTGATGTTTTGCGAAGGCTGCATCGCTGTATCAGCAGCCAAATGCACTGGATCGGTCAACCACTTTTTGGACATCTGCTCAATTGTCGGGGACATGGTAGCCGAAAACATCAGGGTCTGTTTCTGGGCCGGCAGTTTTTTGGCGATTGCCGCTAGATCGTCGCTAAACCCGAGATCGAGCATCCGGTCTGTTTCATCAAGAATGAAGTAGCTAGTCTTTTCCAGCTTCAAGGTGCCGCGCTCGAGATGATCGCGCACACGTCCGGGAGTTCCAACGATAAAACGAGGGGTTTTTCTAAGATCGATCTCTTGTTTAAAGTAGGGTCTGCCACCGATGAGCAGGGCGATCTTAAAAGGAGCTGCGTGATTGATCAGTTTAAGGATCTCATCATTGATCTGCTGAGCCAGCTCTCTGGTGGGAGCCAAGATCAATGCACTGGACTCTTTGTCTTCCATTAAGTTGGCAAGAACAGGGATTAAGTAAGCGATGGTTTTTCCGGAGCCTGTGGCGGCGGACGCAAAGAGGTCTTTACCGGTTAAAGCGACCGGGATGGCCATCTCTTGAATGGGGGTTGGCGCCGTGATGCCGCGTTTTTCTAGCGAACGCATCAGAGCAGAGGGTATTCCTAAAGTTTCAAAAGTAGTTGTCATATGATTGATTACCTTATATTTGGATCATGTTTGTTAAAATAGGGAGCCGGGCCGAAGAGAAAAACGGTCCTCATGGGGATTCACTTGACCACTCTCCATCCGGAGAGTAGAAGAGCTTTGCCCCAAAGCGTACACAGGCATCACAAGATGCTCACCTATTCAAAAACCGTCCATCAAATGAAAAGACAAAGGCACCTCGCCTCATACGAGGCAAGGACCATCATTGACATTCACTGGATACCACGAGAATTCGAAGAGTCGGAGTCGACGCAGGTATACGGGAAAGAATTGACACTTCCTGTTAGATATTGCTAGGCGATGGCAATATCTGTTCGAAGTGGCTCATCGCCTAGCTCATGCTGATTAGTCAGCAAGTTTTAATTTGTCAGCGGAAACTCTTCCGTTGCTTGTCGCAAGTTCGTAGCTGACGCGTTGTCCTTCATTCAAGTTGTCAAGGCCAGCACGCTTGAGAGCAGTGATATGGACGAATACATCGTTACCACCTGCTTCCGGTTGGATAAATCCAAAACCTTTTGTTACGTTGAACCACTTGACTTTACCGAATGCCATAACGAATCTCCTTTAGTTTTAATCATGGCTTGTACCACAAGCTCAAGGCTGTGATGCGAGTTTCTAATACGACACATTGTCAAAAACTCTTTGTCGAACACTAAAACTGAAAAAGAGGCCTCGAAAGCACCCGATTGGACACCGTAGGAAGGAACATAGTTTACAGATCGTGCGTACATAGAGTTAATATTGAACTCAAGACCATATTACATAAGAGAGAGAATTAGATCAACAAATTTTATTTTACAGAACAAGGCGATTCGATTTGCATACAAAAGATATTCAAACATTTCCCCTAGGTATTCAAAGGCATTTTAAAGCGAATTATAATTTAGAGGTTTTCTAAGAAACAGAATAATAATATTACATTTCACAGAGGATTTAGAATCGAAAATTGTGCCGATTTAGCATCAACACCGATCACATCCGGGAGCACAAATCAATCACAACAAACTATATTTAAGGGTTTTAAGAAAAAGTCGCCCACTCTATTCAAAAAGATCAACATCGGCAGAATAAAAAAAACGGAAACTTCAGCCGTTTCCGTGATTGGGTCACGATCCTTCGAGACAAATTTTTGGCAAGTAGGGGGGCAGGGCGACACAGCGGGTCTTACAGTTGACCGGAGTGGAAAAAACCTCGTTTCTCCTGAGCAGTTCGATAATCTCCCCTCTCTTCTCTTCCGCAGCGCTCTTTCCGGCGCAGTACAGCTCCCACTTCATTTTTTCATTAAAAGTACCAATTCCCGTTGTGCGTGGGCGAATAACGATATCCGCGCCTCTCGTGCACACCTCGTTTTGCCACATGAAGGCAATTTCTGCACTGCGGGTCGCTACCTGAAACAGATTGGTGGGAAAGGTTTTTGGAAGCAGCTCACTTAAGTCAACCGCGATCACGATTTCAGCTCCAAGATCTCTCGCCACCTTAACCGGAACAGGGTTGACAACACCTCCATCGACCAGAACGCGACCACGGTATTTACAAGGCACAAACACAAACGGTATCGAACAGGAGGCTTGCACAGCTGTCACAAGATCACCTGAACCAATCGGGACGAGTTCTCCTGTGTTAAGATCAGAAGCTACGACAACAAGAGGAATTTTCAACTCATCGAACGTCTCGGCCACCAGATGCTCATCCAAGACGCGGTGTAAGCAATTTCCTTTGGAAAGTCCGTATTTGCAATTCCATAAGTCGATATCAAGGACGGAGTCGGTCTTGATCTTCCAGATCGCGCATTTTAACGCGTCAAGATCTGGGTTATCGGCATAAACAGCTCCAACGATGCTTCCAGCACTGCATCCGACGATCAGATCAATCGGCACGCACGCATCCATCAACTCCTCAATCACTCCCACATGGGCCATACCTCGCACACCTCCGCTGCCAAGGACAAGAGCGACGCGAATTTTTTCAGGGACAGCGAAAGGCTCCGGTGGATCGGGTTCGCAAGACGGCAGAAGCCGTTTTGAAGAGCCGCAGCCGGTGAGCAGCATCGAGGCGGATAGAATCAGTATCACTAAGGTGATGTGCGTTGTTTTGCGCTTTAAAAGTGGAAAAGACATCTCTCCTCTTGCAGATCGTAGAATCGATAGGAGAGAACACTGTATCATCTTCAGCATGGCGAGCCTGTTGAGCAATTTAATTAATGGTCAATCGCTTATACCGAAAACGCCTCAAAATTTATTTTTTTGGCTTTGAGAAAGCCTTGGGATTGAGACATTTCGGCATGTAGATACATTCGGCGGCGAAGCATATTGATTTGAGGTTGCGGGCAGTCTCTTAGGCAAGGTAATGCATGAAATCATTTTTTTTAAACAAGAATCACGCAAGAGCCTCCCCGATCATTAGAGGTGATTACTTAAGAAATTTTCTCACTTACAACGCGAGACTTTACGTCGTGAGGTGATCCAAAAAGCGGATTCTTTAAGCTTACACCCCTACAGGGCAACAAAGCCTACAGATTGGAGTTTGTGGGCATTCTCCTACTGGCATGATCAGGGGATGGTCGAATAGTGGCACGAAGAGGGCTGATTCCTACAGGCAACCTCTTTGACATACGCCTCCGTTCCGCCGCAGCTAACTGAATCCGCGACTGTAACCTCATGACATGAGTTCAAGATAGCGGCCACTTTAATTTTTTCGGTATCTAAGCTATGCAGGCTCCTTTGATCACTTTGTGATATACCAATCTAGCGGCAGCCATATCCTGAACGGCCACTCCCGTCAGATCCGCTATCGTAATATCCCCCTCCGACCTCCTGCCCAGGGAAGCGTCTGCCAGGATATCTCCAATCTCCACCACATCATCCTCGCTGATCATTCCCCTCTGAAGAGCGTGGGCCGTGTCCCCAAACTGAAAGCACTGACTCCTGCTGTCCACTGCGACAACAGAAGCTCTTTTAAAGAGTGCCGGATCCAACTCCTGTTTTCCTGGGCTGTCTGCACCAACACCGGTAATATGAGTCCCCTCCCTTACATCTTCAGCCATAATCAGCGGTCTGTCAGCCGATGTTGTCGTGACGATGAGATTGCAGGAGGCGGCAAGTTGCTTCAAACTCGTGGAAGGATGAATGGTGAAGCCCTTCAATTCACACCTCGCTCCAAATTCTTTTACCCTCTCTTTTGAGCGGCCGAAGACAATCACGTCGCGGCAATCTGTAACTTCTTTGAGCAACGCTAGCTGTAAAAATGCCTGCCTCCCTGTTCCGACAATTCCTATCGAATTAATCTTTTGGGGAGCAAGAACTCTCGCGACCAATGCTCCCGCCGCTGCGGTTCTCAGATCAGTCAAATACCCCTCATCGTGCAGGATAGCAACCAGCTTTCCCGTATTTTGACAGAAGAGAAGCATCACTCCATTTCCCGGGGGAATTCCCCGTTCCCGATTACCCTTGAAGTGGGACGCGATTTTGACAACGTAGTAATCATCGTCTTTGATGAAACCGGATTTGATATGCACTTCCCCGCCCGCCTTTTCCAAATTCAAGTTGCCAACCGGGGGAACTACGGATTTTCCCTGAGAATAATTATAAAAAGCCTCCTCCATCGCCTGAATAATTTCAGGGTACGTGATAGCCTGCTCTATTTGCTTGCGCGTGATGATTAAATTTTCCATGATTGTTCCCGATGATTGATCAAAAATTCCTCTAAATGAGCTAGAGCTTCCTTAAAATTCGCCCTGCCAAAACCGATCCGGAAATAGCCTCCCGGCATCTTGTAGGCCTCACCCGGTAGCAGAAGAACCCCCGTATTCTCGAGCACACTCTTACAAAATCGATCGGATTGCCCTTGAAGAAGCCTCGGGAAGGCGATGCACCCACCGGAAGGTTCCACCCAGCTGAAGCGATCCATGTGCCGTTTAAAGAAATTCTGCAGCAGGGGATAATTTTCCTGAATGATTCCTGAGGCTCTTGCCAGAATACTCTCTTTTGCTTTCAGAGCTATCATGGCGATGATCTCACTTAAAGCACTGTTGCAGATCGAGAGATAGTGCTTCACGCCGTTGACTCTCGCAAGAAGGGCTTTATCCTGAGATGCCAGCCAGCCAATCCTTAATCCACCTAGGCCAAAAGCTTTGGACATGACGGAAAGAGAGACTCCCCTCTCATAGAGATCGCAAACAGCGGGTAACCTCTTTTGCGTGTCCCTCTCCAATAAGCGGTAGACCTCATCGGAAAAAATATAGACTCCCCACTGCCTGGCTTTTGCGACAATCATCTCCAGCTCGTCCAAAGTAAGCAAAGAGCCGGTCGGGTTGTTCGGGAAATTGAGAACGATGCACTTGGTTTTAGAGTTAATCTTGCCTATGACCTCGTCCATCGAGGGCCTCCATCCCCTACTCTCATGAAGAGCGATTTCAACAACCGCAGCTCCTAAAGAGGCGGGCACATCCCTAAGAGATTGATATGCGGGAGTAAAGACGATCACCTCATCACCCGGACTGATAACGGCTCGGAAAAAGGCATAAATGGCCTCTTCTGCTCCCGCGGCCGTTAAAATGTGATCTGGCTGCATTTTTTCATAGAGAAGAGCGATCTGCTGCAAAAGCAACGGATGCCCCCTTGTTTCTGTGTACCCCAACTTTAGAGAATGAAATAGCTGGCGGTCTTCATCATTGGCTGTTGCAAGTAACTGCTCAAGGGAAAGCGTCTCTACATCGGAGGAACTCAATAGGTAGCGTGACTTAAACTCCCACTCAGCAAAATACTCTTCTAGTTTGAATGTAGGCAGACTATGCATGACGCCCCTCCTTTTCCGATAAATATTTATAGACTGTCGCCCTCGATATCCCCAGGACATCGGCCACATATTCAGCCGCCCTCTTTGCCTTGAAGGCACCCTCTTTCTGCAAGAGGAAAATCACCTCTCTCTTTTGCTCTTTAGTCAGCAGGGTAAGGGTGGTCGTATTCTCTTTGGCATATTCATGGACATAGGTATTGATCTTCTCACGCCAGTCATCTTTAAAGAGATCGGAAGCGGAAGCAAGCGCTCCTCCGGTAAATTCCTCAAGAAGCCTTTTCATCCCCTCCATCTGCGAGATATCCAGATTAATGCAAAGCAGGCCCACTATCTTGCCTTTCTCATCTTTGATCACGGAGGTTGTCGACTTGAGCTTTCTGCCATCCCAGTTGGTCTTGTAATAGGGTTCGAAATAGTCCGGGTAGTTGCCCGTCTCCCCCTCTTCAAGTAACGAACTGTCGCCCGCTTTCCTTTTGGAAAAACTGTTGTATAGAGCAGCTATCGTATTGGTTTCGGTGTCATGGAGCACCACTTCTGCATGGGGGTGCAGCAACCCGGCAATGGCTCTGGCAGCCGGGATAAACCGCTCGATTTCTTTTCGTATTTTCATAGGCACCTAAATGTTAGAACAAGACAATTCTGTCTTATTTAGACATTTTAGTCTAGGTTAAACCCAAAAAAGGGGGTGCCTTTACTAGATACACCCATTAGTGTGTAGCGCATTTCTGTTGANTGAAAGGCCTTCACACCCCTTAAAACGCCCGCGACGATCAGGCAAATACCAAGGAGCTCCAAAAGAGTAGGCAATCTCCTCTCTAGGGAGTACACAAAGATCAGACCAAAAATAGTCTCCAGGATAGCTATCTGCCCAGAAAGAGCGGAGGGAAGCTGTCTGCTGGCCATGTTCCACAGTGTCGTGCCGATCCACGAACAGAGGATCCCTAAGGTGGAGACTAGGGCAATGAAACGAAGACCACTCCCCCTCAGGTCAAGAAACTGATCAAGGTACTCCTGCTCCAGCACAGCGACTCTGCCCAAGACGGCTACGGCAGCATCACACCGACGATCGTCGTCCAATCCTTTGGGTCTATGTCAGGGTTTTGCGTCAGGAAATTGGTGTTGGCGACGACATACCACGTCCAGGCGGCAAGCGCCAGCAGAGCGAAAAAAATTCCCCAGCCAAAGTCATGAGGAATTTGACTGTTCCACTGACCCGACAAAGTCTCAAAATTGACAAATCCCAACCCTAAAAAAATAAGCAGGCCCGGAATTAATAATGTTTTGGAGATCTCTTTTACGCCCTTAGTGTTCCCCAGAAGACCGATCGAAATCGGGGCTATTCCCATCAGAAGAGCGACAATCGAGGCGGAAGAGTATCTGACACCGAGCGCCACCGTCGTGTAGTAGCCGACGTTCATGATGGCCGCAAAAAGAAAGGCAATCTTCCAGTGTTGCCTAAGCCTTTGCACCCCTTGCGCCACGAAGGCAAAGAGCGCGAGCGAGACGAGACCATAAGATAGATACCTGCCCAAAGCGATATCAATACAGCAGAAGTCGCCAAGAAATAGGGGCACAATAAAAATTATCCCCCAGAAAAAACAGGCGAGAATAGAGAGCAAAATTGCGTTTATTGGCATGATTTTCACATTTAATAAAAAGTAGCGACTTTTTGGCAGATTCTTACTCTGTCGACC
The DNA here is from genome assembly GCF_900000175.1 of Estrella lausannensis. Lineage (NCBI taxonomy): Bacteria > Pseudomonadati > Chlamydiota > Chlamydiia > Parachlamydiales > Candidatus Criblamydiaceae > Estrella > Estrella lausannensis. Next base: position 221,103 of record NZ_CWGJ01000028.1, on the reverse strand, counting down.
GGAAGGCTTTTTGATCCGCTTCACCGACCCTACAAGACAGGAATCCAAATTCAGTCAAATTATATCTAAATACCTCATATTTAGAATACTAAATCTAACCACACTTTCGGTATCAGACAATTAGTAACCATCGACAGGCCCTAGCAAAAATCACACTGACTGACGCTCAAGGAGAGCCTTGTATGGGCGCCAAAGAGGCGCCCTCCCATATTTTCCTAAGCTCTCTTTCGCCCTGAGGCAATGGCGACAACACGCGCCATTTTCCCTGGGACGTAATGGTATGGCATCACTTGCATATCGACAATCCTGAGACTTCCCCTGTCTGCTCCCTTTTTAAGAGCTCCGGCAAGGGCATCGTCGCTGACGGCCCCAAGAGCCGCTTCCCGATTTTCCAGCGAAACTACCGTATCGACCGTGCAGGACACTTCAGCCAGCGAGGCGCCATAGGCGTTGGCAACACCCGAATTTTCCGGAATGACATCGGCGCTCTCGCTAAGGAAAAAGGCTCCTCCACCGACCGCAATGACCGGCAGATTTCTTTTACTCCCTCGCATAATCCGGACAGCGTCCTGTATCCTGTCGATTGCGTCGGCAAGAATGGACTCTGCCTCGCTGACAGTGAGCGGGATGGCCTCATAAACATCTTTCTCGACAGCTCTTAGGGATGTTTTCCCTGCAGCATCCGTTAGAGTCAGAGTATTGCCCCCAAAGGAAAAACTCTCCATAAAGAGTTTGCTGCCCAAGCTGTCGGGTCCCAAGACAAAGCCGCTGCCTCTTTTGCGAACGATGCTCCCTCCTCCGATCGGCAGGGACAAAACATCCGGCATCCGGAAATTTAATGGAATCCCCCCAATCATCGCCTGACCGAGCGAACGCCTGGGATATCCGTTTAAGACAACGCCCACATCCGCTGAAGTGCCGCCAATATCGACCACAATCGCCTCCTCAAGCGAGGCAAGCTTGGCGCCGCCGATAAACGAGTTGGTCGGACCCGATGATACGGTCAGCAGCGGCTTGCTGATCGCCTCACTCAGCCCGATGATGCTTCCATCATTTTGCGTGACATAAAGCGGAGCGTCAATCCCCAGTGCCCCCTTCATTTTCTCCATATTTTCAAAAGCGAGAGCCATCGGCTTCTTTAGCGCCGCATTCAAAATCGCAGCACTTTCTCTTTCAACAAACCCCATTCCGCCTATTTCAGAAGAAATCGTGACAGGATAATTCTCCCCTAAGATTTCTTTGGCAATCTGCATTGCTTCCTTCTCTTGAGTGGCGTTTAAGGGTGAGAAGACTCCGCAGATGGCCAAACTCTCCATCCCTAAATCGGTAAGACGCTGTATAGCCTCCTTAATCTCCCCCTTTGAAACGGGTGAAAGCGCAATCTGATCGCACCGAAGCCCGCCGCCGACGCTCAAGTAGCCGGCAAGCACGGACTGCTTTAGGGGTTCCGGCCATTTAAAGCACGGATCCAGAGTCGTCGGTCGATGGCCGGCAAGCCTGATAACACCGACTTTGAAGAGCCCTTTTGACTCCAAAATCGCATTCGTCGCGTGTGTTGTTCCTATGTAGATCCCGCCAATATCCCCCTCAGCCAATCCGCTAAGTTCCAATAATTTTTTGATGCTTTTTTCAACACCCTTTTCCAACGGTTTTTCGGTCGGGATCTTGCAGCAAGCCCGGATGCCTCCTCCCTGCTCGATTATGACAGCATCTGTGTTGGTTCCCCCAATATCAATGCCGATCGTGTATTGCTTCTCTTTTGTCATATCGCCTCAAACTCTTTACATGTCTCATTGCATCTTACGTCCTCATACCCGAAGTATCCAGGACCCACCAACTTAAGCCCTTCCTCGGTCATCCAAATGGACGGCGAGGGAAGGGAAATCACCGTAACTCGTGTGCCGAACAAAAGCCTCTCACTTGTAATCGGCATAAACGACTCGCTATCCACTAGAGCGATGATCTCCGGAGTCAGCGCGACTGTCTCTCCGTTGATCTCTGCTTTCAGATACTCATTCTGATACTGGATGGAAACAGTTCCCCCTTTTGTGAGAATTGAGACCGATCCGTTAAGAAAGCCGCCCTCGATGCGTTGGTCGATCTGATCGACCACGCCTGTTCCGAGCACCGCAGCCCCATAGGAATCAATCAGCGGCTTAATAGGCTCCTCCCCTCTCTCCTTAGCTTCCCGTATGGCTCGTCCGAGACCCATGGCAAGAGAGACCGACCCTTTAATGACTGCCTGTTTGGCCACCCTTCCTTCCATCATATAGATGCCGACTAGCGCCGATGATCCCATCGCCACAATCGCGTTTCTGGCAATCATTTCCATTGTATTGGCGTCATTTGCCCTCAAAATGAGCGTATTACCCATCGAGTCGGCAATAAATGCCGGATTTGCGGGCACTTTGGAGAGATTGCAAGAGGACATCTGCATCTCGGGAAATGCTCTTCCGATAGTATCGGCATCCAGTACGAGAAGCTTAAGCCTGGCCGCAAAGAGAAACGGGCAGAGTGAATTGGCTCCACCGATTTCAGCGGGCATCAAATGCGTCGGTCTTCTTCCTGTCAACTCTTCCACCGCCTTCAAAAGCTGTGAACACTCCTCTCCGGAGGGGAGCATTTCCGCCGAGACTAACGGAGCACCGGCAAAGGCAATCGGCAACACCAGTGCATCGTCTTCAAGCGAGGCGACATCGACAAGCGGTACTTTACCGTATTCCATGAGATGCTTTTCGGCCATCAGCAGGTCGTAATCAGGACACCCCCCTCCACCGGATCCAAGTAACGCCGCTCCGAGAGCCAGATCCTGCAGGTCATCAATTTCAACAAATTTCATAACAATCCATTTCCTTATTTCTGTTTTTAGTAGCATACGCTTTGGCAAAGGACGCAACACCTCCTGATGTGAATAGTGCATCAACAAGCGACGATCCTGTCAGCGTCAGTCCAAAGAACGCCAAAGACCCAACAACAACTCCTGCCAAGAGACCTAGCCTGTTGCCCACTTTGCTATGGGCGCCATAGCTGAACTGGTTAACAAGCATCACTCCCCCCGCGGCAGCAAGCATCACCCCCAAGCACTCCAGAAAAACAAAAAGGTTATCCTGAAGATTAAGTGTGGACAGCAGCGTTCCAACAATTCCGAGCGCTATCTGGGCTTTGACCTCACTCTGCGCATGGAGCAGCGATTTTAAACTGATCGCTGCGGAGTAAAGATTGGTGTTGTTCGTTGTCCACCCTGCCAGCAGGATAAACAGGGCAACCCACACCTTCCAGACAGCTGAAGAAGACGAGCCGGCCAAACTGTCTGCAACGTTTTCACTCTGTCCATGCCCCGCGAGGTAGATGCCCACTCCTTCGAGAAGGGGAAGTGCGACCCCGAATAGAATCGCAGCTGCGATCAGACCGTCTTTCGACGACTTCGCCATTCGAAAGAATGTCGGCATATCAATCACTGCGCCGATTGCCGCCGCCATCGCCACAGTAACTCCCCCGAACGCAATCTCTTGCTCAAAAGTCACCGTGAAGGGAGATTTCGAGGCATCAAAAACGGCATAAGCCACCGTGGCGATCAGGAGAGGCAGACAAATATTGGCGAGAGTCTCAAGTCCCTTATATCCTCTCAGCGCAGCAAGAGTAATCATAGAACCAATGAGAAGGTTAATCCCTTTTGTCGCCTCGATCCCTAATAGCTTTCCTGCCATCAGCCCCATCATATCCAATTGAATGGCAAACCATCCCATCATCGAAATGATGATGGCCAGGGCAAAATAGGGCCGCCCTACTTCGCCAAAAGTATAAGCCGCCGCTTCCGTTGTGTTCATCCGCGTCTTGGCGGCGAAGTTGGCCGCTGAAAGGCCAAGCAAGAGCAGTACTCCGTTACCGGCCACAACTGCGACAAGAGCTGACAGAAAACCAAACTCCATTGCCATCGCATGGCCGACGACAAAGATGGGAAGGCATACCGCCCCCCCGATCTGAACCGCCGCTAAGTGCCTCCAGCTGCTGGTATAGTTCATCATAGCCTCCTACCGTCCTTAACTCTGCAACGAGGCCGCAAACATGTGTTCAATTCTAAAGGCTTTGTAGTTCACCTCAGAAAATCCCTTCATGCAAGCGATGCTCTTTTCTTCTTCTATCTTCGAGCCCTCTTCTTCGGATATCGCTTTCGCTTCCAAGAGGGTTTTCGGGATCGCGATCTGCTCAGCCGTGCAGAATCTGTGCTGGGCAAGGTTATACCTGACCGCCTTCATCACACCGCCGCACTCCTTGATCACCGATTCGACTCCTTCATGAATCGCTCTCTTGCTGATCCCTTCGATCACAAGTACAGCCTGTCCACTTAGAGGTTGCTGTGCGGGAACATATTTCCCCGATGACTTATCCACAACATAGAGCTGCACGGAAGAGAAGACAGGCCCCTCCGATGTGATATCCCGTGGACCTCGTGCCTTGAGAAGAATAGGGATTCCCAAAGCCTTTACCCTTTTCATCACAACTTCGCAGCCGTGATAGAACGAAACTTCCTGAAAACCTGCCTTTGCAGACGGCAACGTATGGTTGATAGCTGCTTGCAGAAGCGAAGCTCTTTTACCCTCTAGCTTTGCTCCCTCTTCCCGGATCATGACAACCGACTCATGGTTGAGAATCTGCTTAGCTCTCTCCATGACACAGCCAACAAGTGCGCCATGGAACGATTTCCCCTCTATCTGAATCCCCCTCAGATTCATTTTATCATGCAGGACATGAACCTCGCTTGACTTATCCAGCACGCACTCCTTGATCTTTGTCAGGATGAAGGAGAGCGCGATCAGTCTAGCGTTTTTAGAAAGATGTGCTTGCAGCGAGCTAATTAGAGTCAGCTTCTTTTCTTTAACTTGCAGCGCAGTCCTCTGCAAAGTTTGAAGAATGGGCGTCTCCTGTTGGACCAGCTTGATCATCGCTGCTTTGAAGGCCTCCATGACTTTAGCGGAGCCTTCGCTTCCCCTGTCATGCAAGAGCAAGTCCTCTTCTTTTTGCTTGTTAAGGCGCGTCTTTTTCGCTTTGATTTCCTCCCTTTCAAGGTCTACTACGCATTTGGCTTCTTCATACTCTTTGCTTAGGCCGGCGATTGCGGTTCTCACTTTTTCGACCGAGAGAACAAGCTCCTTTAGTGCCTGAAAATCCTCTTTCATGCCGGCACCGAAACCCTCTTCAGTTAATTTGAGCATCATCAGCGCCCTCAGCTGACAGCATTCATCGCCGATGCTCGGATCAAGCAAGTGAAGTCTTCGCTCGCAAAAAACTTCCAGTCCTTGAAGCGCATTGAGGGCGACAATCTCAATCGTGTCGAGAATAATTTCCTCCGATATCTCTGCAGGCCCCGCCTGCAAATTAAGCAAAGGACCGAGCAGGTCGGCCCTTTGCGCCGTATTATTAAGAACAGACATAAATACACCTTTATTAAAGTAATTATTTGATAACACTGATACAGAAACTCTTTTGCTGATCACATCAGCTAATAACTGGCCCAAAAGGCCAAAGAGTCGCTTACAGACAGCACAAAGCTATTCTAAGTCATCTAGATGGCTTAAAAGCTACCCAAGTTGCCTGTAGATATTTATAAAAATGTGTGAGAATTAATAAGCGCGGCGTTTGCGCCAAAAAGAATAATTTTTCTTGAATAGAAAGAGGGGAAGTTGGGAATAGAGGGATGATACGATGGCACTTGACTGTTGAGAGGGAATATCATCGTGCAATAACTGCTGAGAGCTACTGCTACACTGCATGTTCATAAATTCTCCTATATTAATAACCACTATTGGTTGGGATGATTGTACAAGAAACACCTTTTTTTTTCAATACTTCATTTAAACTCCCTTGGAGTTGTACCGCAATTATCTCAAAATTTGGGATTGTAGCTTACAGGCACCCTCCATCAATAACCCGGGGCAAAGGTTTCTCCTTGAAGAACTAGTGAGGGTGGTATTCATAATTCAGAAGGGACGCCGGTTATTTCGGCAATTTCCCTCAATTTTTTTACGCTAATACACTTTCCGCCGCACACGACGATCACAATCCGCTTGAACAGGCCCGGCTCAATCAACCCCCTCTCTCCAATGGAAAGAGCCGCTCCGCACGAGGTCTCGACCAAGATTCGCTCCTGTTCCAAGAATGCGATGGCAGCCTGAGCGGCTTGACTCTCGCTGACAACAACCGAGTCCACGTGCATTTTTTTGGTCCAGAAGAAGGCCTGGTCAGCAATTCGGGGGGCTGCAAGGGATGTTGCAAAAGATTGCACGCTGTCCAAGGTGACTGGAGCGCCCGCTTCTATCGCGCGCCTAAACTTAGGAGCCCCTTCCGTCTCACAGGCGATCAGCCTGCATTGCCTGAGCCCGGCCTGCCACAACCCATCTGCAACTCCTGAAAACAGTCCCCCTCCTCCGACTGCCATGACGACGGCATCCGGCACTACACCCTCGTCCAGAATTTCCTGAACGAGGGTAGCGTTTCCTTCCCATATCTCAGGATGGTTGTAGGGGGATATATAAGCTCCTCCCAACTCCTTGCAGGCCGCGCGCGCCAAAGCATCCGCCTCCGACCAAACCTTGCCATGCACAATAAGCTCTGCACCCTCTTTTTGGATCAGATGGCGCATTTGCTCGGGTGTCGATTCCGGAACAACAACTTTGATGGGCAGTTTCAGAATCCGCGCTGAATAGGCTGCGGCAAGCCCTGCATTACCACCTGACGAAGAGACGAGCAGTGGGGCTCCTTGCTCTTTATGGTACTTGCAAAGCGTGCCTATGCCCCTGTTTTTGAACGATCCGGAAGGCTGCAGAAACTCCATTTTAAGATAGACATCCGCTCCGAGGCGCTCACTCATTCTGCGCGATTGAATCAAAGGGGTTTTACAATAAAGCGGCTCCATTCAATATTCTCATTCCAAAGTGATTGTCGTTTTAAAAAACCGCTTTCCGCTTGCCTTTAAGTACATCTTCCGTGGATCGGCGACTTTCACAATTGCCTTTCCCGGTCTACCCATGATGTGGCCCTGCTCGACGGCGATTTCGGTCTTCTCGCCAATCCACCCCTGCTTTTTGGCGTAGAGATACGCACCGCCCTGCATAGATCCTGTGAACGGATCCTCAGGGACTCCTACCCAAGGAGCAAATCCTCTGGAATGAAGACTGCTCTCCTTGTCGAAGACTTCCGGATAGCTGAGGCAGACGATGATCAGCTTATATTTTTCACAAAACGCTCTCAGCCCGGCAAAGTCCGGTTTAAGATCCTGCAGCTGACTGAAGGAAGCTGCCGCCGCGTAGAGGTAGTTGTTATTTTTATCCATCATCAGGGGGCGGCTCTTATCAAGGACAGGAAACCCAAAAGCCTCTTCCAACTCATCATGAGTTATGGAAATTGGCACCAGCTCCACCTCCGGAAGCTCCATTTCCACGGTGTTGCCCTCCACCCATATTTTCAGAAGGCCTCTATTCGTTTCTAAGACAAACGCAGAAGGGCCCTCGCTCATTTCTCCCTCTTGATGGACATAGGCAATCATTGCACCGACAGTAGCGTGTCCGCAAAAATCAATTTCATCTCCCGTCCTTGTAAAATAACGGAGCCGTAAATCACCTAGCCGGCTTTTTAAGATAAATGCTGTCTCGGAGTGATTCATCTCAATTGCAATCTTCTTCATTTCCTGTTCCGACAGGCTATCGGCTTCAAGAATTGTCGCTGTAGGATTTCCGCCAAACAACACATCCGTGAAAGCGTCTGTGTGGACCATGGGATAGGTACGCATTCACTGCTCCATTTCTTTAATATAATTATAGATACTCGCTCTCGACACCTTCAGCCAGCTCGCTATCTCCTGGGGCGCCTTTTTGTAATTAAATATGCCTTTACTATAGAGAAACTGAATCAATTCCCGCTTTTCATCACGGCCCAGGTGATCCGAGGATATAGCTCGCTCTTGCAAGAATTCATCCATTAGAGCTCGGGCTTTTTCCTCAAAGCTGCCCCCACCGCTTTCGACAGGATTTTTCCCTTCACGCGCATTCCCTAAAAAAACGGCAAGCGAATCGAACAGCCCCTTGACTGAGCTTGTATCGACATTGAAACAGATAAGGCCATGCGCTTCCCCCTTTTCATCACGCAGGGTAATGGAGGTGCATTTCATGACTTTTCCGTCATAGTTCATTTTGTAGTAGGGAGGAAAAAAATCGGGAAATTCCTTGGTGGAAACTCCCAACTCCTTGATTGGAGAGCGATCTCCTACTTTTCTCTTCGACAAATTATTGTAGAGGGCAACAACCGTCCCTTTTTCCAGGTCATGCACCGCCACTTCCACAAACGGCTTGAACAATTCGACTACAGCCTTGATCATCGGCTCCATCAGCCGCACCTGCTTTTCCAGCAACTCTCTCTCCATCCTTGCTTCTCCTTGGATAAAAGGGCGATTCTAACACGAGTTTGTTTTTTTTGTCAATATTTAGACGTTTTGTATTGGCCATAGACTCTTCTGCCTGAATTTGCTATACTGCTCTAAAAAAATTCGGAATCAGTCATGAAACAGCACCGCATCCACTGTGAAGAACCTTATTTTTCCCTCATCCGCGAGGGATTAAAACGTGTCGAAGGCAGAAAGAACTCGCCCAAATACCAGTTGATCTCCCCCGGTGACACCATCGAATTCTACTGCGGCGACAACTCCTTTCTCACAACAGTCACCGAGATTCGGCGCTATGACACGCTAACTGCCTATCTTGAAGATGTTACCCCTGAGAAAGCACTGCCCGGCATCCAAACGATGGAAGAGGCGACTGCCGTCTACCTGCAGTGGAGCACAGAGGAAGAAATTGCGAGGTCCGGCTTTCTGGGGATCTTCGTCAAAACCATCTAGTGCTGGCGCAACCCTAAAACGAGGTGGGTGCTTTTCTGCACCTATAGCGAAACAACTTGAAGAATTGGCCTTTGGCTTCGTCGGATTTACTTAAGAATTTTCGTTCTCACTCGCGCCTTGCCTCTCGGCAATGGTCGCTCGCTCCGGACAAAAAATCTTAAGCCCCTCCTGGCCAAATTTCCAATTCTTCAAGTTGTTTCGCTATAGGTGCAGAAAAGCACCCAAAAAACCTCTTTCAAAAAAATCCTATATCATTCATCTTGCGAAATTTACTGCAATTTATAGGATATCCATGCGCCCGATTCTCAGCCTGATGCTGCTTTTCGCCACACCCAATTTCGCTGAAACGTTCGACTTTCCAAGCCATGTACAACTGCGTGTTAACAACTTAATCTACACGATGGACAAAACGGGTGAGACAACCAAAGGCGAACTCTACAGTATTGCCCACTATCTGCAAGGTGCGATTGAAGCACAGGAGAGAGTGATCCTGGTGCAAATTTTCAGCGATGGAGAAGCAAAAGAATTTCTCATCGAATGGATGAAAGACTTCAAGCAAGATGAGATCAAAAAAGAGCTGAAAAGCTCCTTTGAAAAAGCTCTCGACAAGAAAGAACTTGCCGAGCACGAAAAAGAGATTGCTTCATTCATCAATTTTTTCAACCAAGATGTCAAAGCCAAAGACCAGATTAAAATCCTCTGGATGGCAAAAGGACAGCTACAGGTATTCTACGGATCTGATCTCAAAGGAGAGATCAACAGCATCCCGTTTGCCAAAGCAGTATGGAAAGTATGGCTTGGCCCCAAGAGCGTCGTCAACAAAAGCCTTCTAATCGATGACTATATCGATATTCAACAATCGTATTGAGGTGACTATGAAAATCATGTCCTACTTGGCTCTGCCCCTCACCTGCATTTTATTCGCTGGATCGATGGAGGCGGCGTTACCCCCGCTGTGGCAATCTCGCGATGAGATCAAATCTTTACTCGAGAGCCCCGAAATTGGCAGATACTTAGACAGCTCCGAGGCCATTAAAGAGATTAGACGCAGTGAATGGGGATATGAAATCATCACAACCAAGCACACGCTCGAAGCACGTATCCGCTACCAGCCCCAATCGATGCCTGGACCGTCCAATTTCTCCTGGACCTTTTCCATCAAGTTCCCAGAGGATAACGCGGCAGTGCCAAAGCACAATTGAAATACTTTCGGAATAACTCGCTGAATGAGATTCGCACATAAAAAGCAAAACATCAGGTACAGATGATTTCACTGGCAACCTTTCTACTCTGCTATGTGCTGTTCGTAATCGCACCCCATTACAAGGCATGGACAGCCCTGGGAGGGGCGCTAATCCTGATACTTACTGGGCAACTCAGCGTCTCAAGCGCCTTCTTTGAGGTGCACTGGAACGTAATGGGACTCTTTGTCGGAACCCTGGTGCTCGCTGAGCTTTTCATGCTCTCGCGAGTACCTGCCGTCATTGCCGAGTGGCTTGTCGACCACTCTCGCTCTGTCCGGTCGGCCCTGATCAAAATTTTCATACTCTCCAGCGTTATCTCCATGTTTGTGGAAAATGTCGCCGTCGTCCTGTTAGTGGCGCCTGTAGCCCTCTCCCTGACAGAAAAGCTCAAAATCTCGCCTATAAAGCCCCTGATTTTGATCGCGATGTTCTCCAACTTGCAAGGGGCATCCACACTGATCGGAGACCCTCCCAGCATGATTCTGGGCTCCTATCTCAAGATGAGCTTCAATGACTTTTTCTTCTTTGAAGAAAAACCGAGCATCTTTTTTATCATCCAGGCGGGATTCGTCTCGACCCTCATTTATGCCTTTTGGCTTTTTAGAAAATCGCTACAGTCTATCGAGTTGGTTAAGGTAGAGAACGTGCGCTCTTTGGTTCCCAGCGCGCTTTTATTGATATTGATCAGCCTGCTAGTCTTCAGCTCACAGCTTGATCCCGACTCCATTTATCTTGCGGGCACAGCGGCCATGACACTTGGAGTCATTGGCCTTGTTTGGAATCACTACGGACCCAAATGGGGTTCTTCCCTCACCATCATTCGCACACTGGATTGGGACACCTCCCTCTTTCTTTTGGCGCTGTTCATCTTGGTGGGAGCCATCCGGCTCAACGGATGGATGGATAGCCTTGCTGCATTCGTGATTCGGGAAGTTCCGGAAAACTTAATTTTACTCTATCTGTTCATCATTATCTTTTCGGTGATCATTTCCGCTTTTGTCGACAATGTACCCTATATTCTGGCAATGATACCCGTCGTGGAAAAGATTGCCGCCGCTTCCGGCTATCCGGTGCATCTTCTGGCTTTCGCGCTTCTTGTCGGAGCGTGTCTTGGAGGCAACATCACACCGATCGGTGCATCTGCCAACATTGCATGCGTGAGCCTGCTTAAGAAAGAAGGTCACCACATCTCCTTCCTAAGCTATGTCAAGATAGGAATTATCTATACGGCGTGGGCTACCATACCCGCGGCCATCGTCTTATGGATTATCTGGGCGTAGCCTTTTGTGAAGCGCTTATTTCATCCCCTCTGAATATGAGGTATAGCCCGCCTGCTCCACCCAGAAGAGCGATATAAAAGGGCCACTCGACAGTTTCCTGCAAAATCAACGCCCCTGTGATGGCGGCGAATAGAGGGTTGGAGAGTCCGGCAAAAGTCAAAAATGTTACCGAATAGCTCTTCAAACTCTTAGCATAGATGGCATAGCAGAAAAGGTTGTGAACCAAAACAATATAGAAAAATGCTAAAAGAAACTTAGATTCAACAAGGTTGGAGAGGGGCGGAGCCTCTTCAAATAGGAGCGACACGGCAAGCGACATCACCCCTGCTATAATAAAGCTGATGCCGTTAATTGCCGCCCCGGGAAGCGCGCTTTGGGAGGAGAGGCTTTTAAATAGATACCAGCCAATCACGGAAGTTAGCGCAGACACGGCAAGCGCAGCTTCTGCGGCAAGCTCATCTCTCATATCACTGCCGGGCTGCTGCCAAGGATTCAAAAGGAGGGGTGCAAATGAGAAGAGACCCAAGGCAATACCGGCAGCTTTTGTTCTATTCATCGCCTCGGTGCTTAGCAAGTAGGCAAAAAGAGCCGCTGCAAAGGGCGAGATGCTATAGAGAAGACTGGTCTTTCCGGCGCTCATGTACTGCAGCCCCCAGAACTCGAACGCATTGGTAATAAATACATTAAAAAACGCGATCCCCAAAAGAAGGGGGCCCCACTTTCTTGCTTCTTTAATACTTGAAGGATCTTTAATCCATTGATACACAAGAAGCACCCCTCCTGAGAGGAGCATCCGGTAGGCCGTCAAAAAATAGGGTGGCGAAAAAGCAAGGGCCGCCTTCCCCACCGTAAAAACCGACCCAAACAGGGCGTACATCAGAAAAATCTGCCACATTGTTCTATCCCATATTTTTAGACACTTTCGGTATATATAGAGCTACGGTAAAACAACTATAAGGAGAAGATATCATGCGCCATCAAATTTTTACCCCTCTCTTCTTGATTGCTGCGTCCCTCACAGGCCTTGAAACCGTCAATCTGAGCGAAGAAACTCCCCTTATCCAGTCGCCCGGGGCCCGTCAAGACCTGCAGATGGAGGAGAGTGATCTAAACAGCAAGCTTGAGCAAGAGCGTGAAGAGCGGCGGATTCAGGATGAAGCACTTGAGGACAAACGCCTGCAAGATGAAAGGGTTCAACGCGCGGTCCAGGACAAAAAGCTTCAGGAACAGCGGCTCCAACAGCAAAGGCTGCAGCAGCAGCGTCTTCAAGACGACGTCAACCGTCGCATGATCGAGAACCGACGTCTCGACGATGCTCGGGAGAGGCGCCGTCTCGAAGACAGAGAGTGGGAAAGGCGCCGCTACAACAACTAGATTCTGGCGTGCGATTTTCTCATAAAGTACACTGAAGTGCCGTAAAGCCCGAGCACATCGTACAGCCCATGCTCATAGGTGGCAGGGTTGGCGATACCCGGCTTGGATTCTACCCTTCCGTTCTCTTTATAAACACCTGCATGCATGACCTTTTTCGTCACATGATTGTAGTAAACTGCTAAATCTCCTGCATCGGGCTCAGAAACAGGGCGCCAATCCATGTCGTCAAGACACTGCTCCAACTCTGAATCGTGTCGGTATTTACCGGAGCTAAACGCTTTGGCAGTTTCCAGGTCGATCATCATCAGGGCATACTGAAAGCAGCTCATTTTGCCAGCACTCTCTTTAGTTAATCCCAGAGCTTTTTGGGCCTCTTCCGATAGTTCAACAGCCCCCAGACGCTGCATTCCCATCTTCTCATAAATGTACCCCATCGAATCCAATGTGATTTGCTGCGCCCACTCAAACAACGCCGCTCCTTTTTGATCTTTATGAAAAAAATACCTGTTCTGCTGCTGAGACGCCCCTAGGCCAAAAAACATAAGGTTTCCGCCTCCGGTATTTTTGCTAAAAAACTCCCGCACCAGCTCCTCTACTTTCGGACAGATTTCGAGCAGTTTAGACTGGGTTATACCAAGGACCTCCAAAAGCTTTCTGTTCTCCCAAGTCACCTTTTTTAAACCCTGACTGCTGAATTCCACCTTCATCTGTTGGAGCGACTCTCCCATGGTTTTTGTCGGGTTGCAGTAAAAGAAACCCATAGGATTGCTCAGTTGAGCTTCACCCCGAGACAAAGCTTGAATTGTCTGCTTGGCCATCAAAGCCATTTTTTCGTTCACGCTTCCAATCGTTATCGAGCTGAAAAGAAGTGTTAACTGATTAGTAAAGTCCTTCGGTAGGTAAATGACCCGGGCAAGACCCTCCCCTCTGCTGTTCACTAGGACAGTCTCCTGGGTTGCAGCTCCCCTCTGAGCTGGCCAATGGATACTGTGATGAAGCGTACTCATAAAAAAACTCCATTATTACGAGATTGACAATCTTTTTTGATAAACATCAAAATACGAAAATTAATTAACTGAAAACACAATACAACATAACACTTCATTAATCAATCCGTTTTAATCTCCTTCTATTACACCAAAAACATCTCGAAATCTGATTTTTTGGCTATGAGCAAGCCTTGGTATTACGGGCGTAAAAAAAGGGTTGCAAAGGACAACGGTTTCAACGAGACTGCTCTGTAAATCAGCGTTACCCACACTTCTCAACCGATCATCTGGCGAAAGGATCTCGAAATTTGACCCAAGGTCTTTGAGAAACTTGCGGTATAATCAGGAATTGATCATGAAATCAAAAATCGAAACATCCAAAGCACCTAAAGCCTTAGGACCCTACTCTCAGGCAATTTTGCAAAAAATCCCCGGCGCCGAGATGCTGTACGTATCCGGTCAGCTGCCAATCGACCCGGCAACGGGCACCCTGATCCAGGGAACGATAGAAGAACAAACCCAGCAAGTACTCAAGAACATCCAAGCCATCCTGGAAGCCGCTGCAATGAGCTTTGAGCATGTCGTCAAAGTGGAAATTTTTCTACTGGACCTGCGTGATTTTTCGAAAGTTAACGGAACGTACTCAGAAGTGTTCGGAGAACCCTCGCCTCCTGCTCGTCAAACAGTACAGGCAGCAAGACTTCCCTTGGATTCCCCGATCGAGATCTCCTGTATCGCCGTTAAAGCCTAATAGGCACGATTTCAGTTCACGCTGATATCGAAAGCATTGCTAAATTTGGGAGTTTTGAGACACTTTCTGTACACTCAGAAAAGGCGGAGGCTGATTGAATGGGTCGCCTCCGGTAATTTATCGAGGAGAGAGTAATTTCTCCATCATATCGACGATCAGTTCGAGATACTCATCCGCGTGCTTCTTAGTGCGGAGATAGTGCTCCGGATCGTGAATTAGAGCGCCGATTGTCAAGCCGCGTATAGCCAAAGTGATTTGCCTCGGCTCCAGATCCTTTCGGATACTGCCCTCTTGCTGCAGCTTTTCGATCATGCTTGTCCAATTGGTCGAGGTGTATCGCTCTTCACCGGCCAAAGCCTCTTTCGGTTCAAGCAGCTGCCACAAAATCATCCGGATGAACTCAGGGCTTTCGCGCATGTGGCGAAATCGCTTGCGCATCGAATTTTCTAAAAATTCCTTCAGGTCCTTGGGACCTTCTGAAGGAGCCTGTTCCTTCGCCTCTTTTCCCTTCTCACCGATGCGTTTCTTAACTTCCTTCCAGAGATTTTCCTTGCTTTCGAAGTAGTGGTAGATCAAGCTCTGATTGATGTCCGCCTTACGTGCAATTTCGCTAATCGATACACCGTCAAACCCCTTCGCCACAAAGAGCTCTTGCGCGGCAGCCAAGATTTTACCCAGCGTCTGTGTCTGTCCTTTCTTTCGAGGCATGTCTACCCTTCATTAACCTGAAAATTTGAAAAATATTCTGTCGACAATAAATTAAAGTCGACAGACAGGCTCAAACACACAAAAGCAGCTGCAAAATATGCCTTTCGGTCAAGTCCTGTTTCTAACGCGAGTAATGCACCGAAATCTCAAATTTCGATTTGCTTTCGGGATACCAATATTAATTGGCTAGCGTATCACCCTTACCCTTTTTTATCTATACCGAAAGTACCTCAAAATTTGCCAAGGAGGCTCCGAAAACACCAAATTTTGAGACACTTTCGGTTCAGCCTATTTCTGACACACCCCCTCGACTTGTAGCGATACGGCTGGCAAAATGAAAAACCACGTTTTCATAAAATTTTAATTTATCATAGACAAAAAAATAGATAAAAAGTTATAAAACACAGTTATATACCAAATTTTTCAACGAATTTTGGTATAAAAGCATTGCGCGAACTGATGTTCTACGAACCGCTCCGTTCAACACGCTACGCTAAAAGAAAAACAACTTTTGAGAAGTCGCCTGTTTTTCTTTTAAAAAGTGTGTGTTAAAAAGATAGATCGTTCAGCAGATTTACCGAACAACGATTCTTGAAGTTTTAAGCGCAGGTGCAGATATTTTAAATTGGAATTATGCAATTTTAACGCGCTCTCCATCGAAGCTTTTTCAAAAATCCGTTTAAGCTTATGATAGGAGACTGCCCACAAGCTGAAATCGTAGGATTTGCCCGCTGAATTAAGTATCAGCTTCAAAAAATTTTCAGCATATCAATGCGGTATCCTGAAAATACTAAGAAGCGCATGCCCTAGTTCGGCAGCGTAGCGTGCCGATTTGAGTTTCTGGACATTCTCTACAGCCTGATGGGAGCGAAACACACTGACCAAAACCGCCTTAAAATGAATTGGCAGTGTTTGAATATTGCAGCTAAACTAACGGAAAACAGACCATGGATATATCGCTTGTTTTTTTAAGGGGAATATTTTTCTGCCTGGCAGTCTTCATCGGATTTTCATATGGGATCTTGGCCTCCGAAGAGTATTCACTTCTCTCAATGTTCCTGGGAACTCTTTGTGGAACCGCTTTTGGAATCGTGCTGATTGGCGCCGATGTTTTCTTCCGAAAGTTCAACTTGCGCACGCTCAACCTTGCGATCATCGGCCTTTTCCTCGGCTTCATGCTCTCAGAGGCCATTTTCATGATCCTGGGCACTCTTTTCAGCATACTGCCGGCAACTATCTCGCCCCACAGCCTGCTCACGCTAAAAGCATCTGTCCTTTTAACCGCAGTCTATATCGCGATGATGATGACATCTAGAGCTGCAGAAGAGTTCTATGTCAGCATTCCGTTTGTTAAATTCAGCCCTGCCAGCTTGCAGAAAAAAGATATCATCCTGGACGGTTCTCTCCTCGGTGATGCCAGACTGATTGACCTGGCGGCATCCGGCCTTTTAGACCACCACCTGATCATTCCGCGCTTTCTGATCACCGAACTTTATGACTTAAGTGAAAAGGGAGATGAACAGCAGAAAGCAAAAGCCAAAAAGGCGCTGGAAGTCATCAAGAAACTTGAGAACATCCCTACACTAGGCATCAGATTTAACAGCACCGATTTTCCTGATATCAAAGACCACCACGAACGACTCATCAAGCTGGCCCGTGTGCTCGATGCCAACATATTAACCCAGGATATGAGTCAGATCCAGCAGTCACAGATCGAAGACTTAAGGATCATCAAATTCCAGACACTCTGCAACGCTCTGAAGCCCCTCTCTCAGTCCGGCGAGTTTCTCAACATCAAGATTCAACGCTATGGAAAAGAGCCTCGACAAGGCGTCGGTTACCTTGACGACGGGACGATGGTTGTCGTTAACGGGGGAGCTGAATTTATCGGTGAGATCATTAAAGTGCAGGTGCTCTCAGTCAAGCACACCTCGTCTGGCAGGATGATCTTCTGCAACACCCTCGACGACAATTTCCTTGCAGAAGGAAGCTATCACAAAGCACATACAGTCGGAGATGAAGAGCCGCAACCTAAAAACTTTTTTGCCCTCTGATCTTATGACTCTTGCTCTTGGGACTGACATTATCGAAATCCAAAGAATCAGAGAGTCTATCGAGCGACGGGGTGAGCCGTTTCTGAGAAGAATACTAACCCCCTCAGAATATGATTACTGTATGCGATTCAATCCCCCCTATGCAAGAATCGCCGGAAGGTTTGCAGGCAAGGAAGCCATAGCGAAAGCTCTGGGGACCGGAATCGGCGAGGAGGTGTCTTGGCTGGATATAGAAATTCTCAATGAAGCTTCCGGAAAACCCACTGTCATTTTATCTGAAAAGGCACAAGGCCTAGTCGATTCCATCACTAGGAATGGGCATATTCTCATCTCTATCAGCCACTGCAAAGAGTTTGCAACAGCCACCGCCCTACTCCAAACCCGCTCCTGACGTGCCTTATACCGAAACAACTTGAAGAATTGGTCTTTGGCTTCGTCGGGTTTATACCGAAATTGTCTCAAAATTTGGGTATACTTAAGAATTTTCGTTCTCACTCGCGCCTTGCCTCTCGGCAATGGTCGCTCGCTCCGGACAAAAATTCTTAAGGCCCTCCTGGCCAAATTTCCAATTCGTCAAGTTGTTTCGGTATAGTTAGAGACCAAAACTGGCAAGGTAGGCAATTGAAATGCTAGCCGCCCTCGGACAGTTGTCAGCGTAAACTCTAACATCCGCAAGAACCTTCAGTGCATGGCACCTATCAATATCGTATACGTAATAGGCTTTGAGGTTCGCTTCACGATAGCGCACCGGTCCATAGCCGTCAAAATGGTGCAGGCAGAGGTTTTCTCTCCCGAAACCCATACCGAATGAAGCTCCGGCTCCCGCCCGATGCCCTTCAACCCATCTTTTCTCATAAAAACAAGAGCTGTCGATCCAGGGAGATCCGATGTCGGCAACGCCCACTCCGACGGTACCGTAGACTCTTGAGCACCAGCGCTTGAACGAGGTGGTCAGCTCCTTGCCGATCGAACCAAAAGCGTAGGCCTCAAAATGGCCGTGATGAATAAATGTGAAGTCTTTCAATGAATGGGATAGTGATTCTGCCAGCGACAGGCCAAACACCAGAGAGACAGGATCGCAATTCAACTCGTCATAAGGTTGATAACGAAAAGTCTCCCGGGCATGACTGAAGCCGAAGGACATTTCACTCGTTTTAGCCAGGAACAGCTCTATCTCGCCTGATATATCCTGATAGGCAACTTTTAATCCGGCAAACAGCAGGTTTCCGTTTGATTTCTTCTCGAAATCGCCGTCACCGCTGTCGACTTCTCTAAACCGTTGATAAAGATAACCCACCTCCCCCTGAAGCTCTAAGCTATTGCCAATCCAGGGAGAAAAATCCGTGGCGCCCGCATAGGGCGCCCAGGCAAGAGATAATAAACAGAGCCTTCTGATCAATGTGCAAGTCCCTTGGCTGCTAGTTCTCGTTCAGCATCCAGCGCAGCCATACAGCCTGTGCCGCCCCCCCCCCCAGCCTGTGCCGGCGGCAGTGATTGCCTGACGATAGATATAATCCATTGCATCCCCGCAAGCAAATACAAATTCAGCCGAAGTTCTTGTCGTACCCGGTTGTGTTTTGATATATCCGTTCTCGTAAAGCTCAACTTTGCCGGCTAAAAAGTCTGTATTTGGCTTATGACCAACAGCAAAGAAAACGCCGCCAGCCTCTCTTAACTCCTCTTTGCCGCTCTTGACGTTTTTGATCAAGACGGTCTCAACTTTACCATTGCCTTCCACTTTTTCAATCACGCTGTCCCAAAGTATTTCGATTTTAGGATTAGAAAGAGCCCGCTCTCTCATAATTTTTGAAGCGCGGAGCTCATCACGTCTGTGGACGATATAAACTTTGCTGCCGAATTTGGTGAGAAACGTCGCTTCCTCGACAGCGGAATCCCCTCCGCCAATCACGTAGAGTTCCCTGTTGCGGAAGATGGGCATGGCCCCATCGCAAACTGCGCAGGCGGTGACCCCTTTCTGCCAAAGCTCTCCGTCTCTCGTTCCCGGGATATCCAGTCTTTTTGCGTAAGCTCCCGTGGCGACTATGATCGCTTTGGCTTTGCGCTTCTCTTTTTTCCCGATAACGGTGTAGGGGTGGGTGGTAAGGTCGATCTCGACGCAATCATCGGCAATCATCTCTGTACCGAAACGCAGGGCCTGCTTGCGAAACGAGTCAACAAGCTCGGGACCCATCACACCTTCCGGAAAACCTGGATAGTTTTCAACTTCCGTTGTCGTCATCAGCTGCCCTCCGGCTGGTCCTGAGAAAAAACCAGTGAACATGACCGGCTTCAGATTGGCGCGGGCTGCGTAAATGGCTGCTGTATACCCTGCCGGGCCAGACCCGATAATGACTACGTTTTCTTCTTTCATGCTTACTTCCTTTTAGAACCGTACTAATTTGAGTTTAAGAAATAAATTTTCGAGGCACGCTGCAAGCGGTGTGGATCTTTCCAGCGCTATTATCGATTCGGCCACCGCTGCCTCCACCTTTTCGATGGGAATCGGCTCTTTTGCTGTCGCGAGGTCAAAGAGCTTACAGGCATTTTCGCGGAATGCAAGAAAAGACTCCTGCCCGCCATGGTAGATCACGTGAAGATCCCTGAAAAAAAAGAGGAGTGATAAGAGAATGCTTTTTGACTCGCGCAACGACTCCACTGCGCTCATGCCCTCCGCCTGTTTTTCCATCTCCTGCCGCTGTTTGGCAGAAAGGTCGCCCTCCCGATAGGTCTCGCAGAGTGCCTTTAAAAGGGCTTCTTCGGCTTCCTTTCTTTTAAGAGCGTGCCTTCCGTCGAGTTCATTGATGAACTGTTTAAGCTCGACATAGCTCTTTCTGCCCTTCATCAGGAAGCGGATCAAGTCTTCGGAGAGGTCTCTTTCACCGCGATGGAGATTCAGCGCACGTCCAACCGAACCGAAAGACTCCAACGAGATTTTATCCGCCTCCTCTCTGCTCAAGCCATGGCTTTGTTGCAAAAAAACGGAAATCTCCTCTTTGTCAACCGACTCAAAATAGAGAGTCTGAAGCCTCGACCTGATCGTCGGCAGCAGAGATTGCAGCGACTCGGTGAGCAAAATAATGATGACCCCCGCCGGGGGCTCTTCCAGTGTTTTTAAGAGAGCGTTGGCGCTGGTTGGAAGCATTCTCTCCGCATCGTGGATGATAAACACTTTGTGTTGTGCCTCATAAGGGGCAATGTATACCTCTTCACAGAAGCGTCTCACCGACTCTATCGGGTGCTGACCAATCTTTCCGGCAGGCTTGAGCTCTACAAGATCCGGATGCGTATAGGCAACAGTCGGATGCCTGGCTAAAAATCCCGGAATATCGGACGAGAAGATACCTTTGGCGAAAGCCCTTGCAAAAAGGCTTTTACCGATACCCTCTTTTCCCTGAAAACAGAGGGATTGGCCAAAGGCTCCCTTATGCAGAGCGTTCGTTAAGTTGCTCTTGATCCGCTGATTGCCTATTAAATGGGAAAATAAATCGTCCATGTCGCTGCTTGACTGTTTTAAGCGCCCGAAAAAATCTTCTGAAGCTGATGACAGGCATCGTTCAGAAGCTTGTCTTTGGACAGGGATGCATCCAAGACCTTGATGCGCATGGGGTCTCTCTTTGCTTCCTCAAGAAGGGCCTCTCTGACGGTCACATGAAAATTCAACGCTTCGCTCTCGATTCTGTCATGCGCCCCCGGAGATGCTTCGAGCTTGCCCGTTGCCTTCGATCGCTCAAGTCCAACTCGTGGGTCAATGTCGAGAAGCAGGGTGCAATCAGGAACATTCTCCCGGCAGGCTGCGCTGCAAAGGCTCCTGACCTGATCGACGCCAAGGCCTCTCGCGGCCCCCTGATAGGCAACTGTGGAGTCATTGAATCGATCGCAAAGAACGACAGCGCCTCTCTTGATCGAAGGCGCAACAATCTCTTCGAGATGCTGCGCTCTTGAAGCTAAGAAAAGAAAAAGCTCCGCTAGCGAACCGATGCGCATCTTGTGAGAAGATAGCAGTATCTCGCGTATTTTCTCACCAAGCGCCGTACCACCCGGCTCCCTTGTGGATACGACCTCGAATCCTTGGGATTCCAGCCATTTTTTAAGTCCCTGGACCAACGTAGTCTTTCCGCTTCCCTCTCCGCCTTCCAGGGTAATAAAATAACCTTTCTTCATGCCCATGACGCTACTGCGGGGTAGTAGCTGGCTCCGAAGCCTCGATGACCTCTTCGTCGGCATGCTGAAGCTTCTGCACGCTCACCAGGGAATCTCCCTCTTTAACGTTGGCGAGCTTGACCCCTTGCGTATTGCGGCCCATGACGCGCACATCTTTCATGCTGATACGCACCGTCTGGCCGGAGGCACTCATCAGAACGATGCTGTCATTGTCATCGACGCGGAGGGCAGCAATCACGTTACCATTTCTTTCACTCGTGATAATGGAGCGCACACCGGAGCTGCCTCTGTTTGTCTCCCTAAAGTCTTCTACCTGGGAACGCTTGCCAAATCCGTTTTCACAAACCACCAAGATCGACTCAGATCCTTTGACCACTTCAAGAGCAATCACACGGTCAGACTCATCTTTCAAAGTCGCACCTTTGACCCCGCGTGCCTGCCGCCCCATCGGACGCACCTTGCTTTCGTCAAAGCGAACGGCCATCCCGTGATAGGTGAACAGCATCGCCTTTTCCGACTTGCCAATCAGACGGGCCGCTACCAGGGCATCGCCTTCATCGATAGCGAGCGCGATAATACCTCGCTTTCTGGGATTGCTGAAATGGGAAAGTTCGCTGCGCTTGACAACTCCTTTCTCCGTTGCCATGATGATATCCGCCTCTTCTTTAAAGTTGCGAGTCTTTAAGATCGTCGCGATGCGTTCGTTCTCCTGCAAGTCTGCAAGCAGATTGATTAGCGGTTTACCTTTCGCTGTCCTGCTGCCTTCCGGGATCTGCCACACTTTCAGCCAGAGGCATCTTCCGTGAGTCGTAAAGATCAGCAAATAGTCGTGCATCGAAGCCGTGTAGAGGCTCTTGATCGCATCGTCTTCTTTTTTAAGCTTGACGCCTGCGACTCCCTGACCTCCCCGCTTTTGCTCGCGGAAGGTATCTATCGGCATTCTCTTAATGTAATCATCTTCCGAAATGGTGATCAAAACCTCTGTATCGGCGATCAGATCCTCCATCTCAACATCACTCTCATAGGAGACGATTTTCGTCATCCTGTCTGCCGGACTTTGCTTAATCAACTCGTCCATCTCTTCACGGATGATGTCCTTCACCATCTCATCGCTGGCCAAGACAGAGCGCAGGTGTTCGATTTTTTTAAGCAGATCCTGATACTCGGTGTTGATCTTGTCGTGTTCGAGTCCGGTAAGCTGATAAAGCCTTAAGTCTAGCACTGCGTTGGCTTGCCTGTCGGTAAACTCCCATTGACTCATCAGTGCGGTCTTCGCCTCGTCACGAGAAGAACTTGCGCGGATGACCTTAACAACTTCGTCGAGATGGTCAATCGCTTTCAGGTAACCTTCAAGGATGTGAGCGCGCGCTTCGGCTTTATGCAACTCAAAGTTGGTTCGCTTCTTGATAACATCAATACGGTGCTCCACCCATGCGGTGAGCATCTGTTTGATGTTCATAGTTTTGGGAAGACCCTTATCGAGGGCCAGCATGTTGCAGCCAAAGGTGATTTCCAGATCACTAAACTTATAGAGCTGGTTGATGACAACTTCGGCGATCTCTCCCCGTTTCAAATCAATGGCAATCCTGAGACCGTCTTTGTCCGACTCGTCGCGGATATCCGAGATAGCAGTAATCTGCTTGGAATTGATTAGATCGGCAATTGCTTCGATCAACCTAGATTTGTTGACGTTATAAGGGATCTCTTCAATGATGATCCTCTCTCTGTCATGACTGTCTTCCACCTTTTCGACATTCAAAACACCGCGGAGGATGATCTTCCCCCTTCCAGTATGGTATGCTTCGCGAATGCCGCGCTGTCCGCAGATGACACCCCCTGTCGGAAAATCGGGTCCGGGCATCACGGAAGCGATCTCGTCAATGGTAACCTGAGGGTTGGCCAAGATGAGCTGCACAGCTTTGCACACTTCCTTAAGGTTGTGCGGTGGGATGTTAGTGGCCATACCGACTGCAATACCGGAGGATCCGTTGCAAACCAAGTTCGGAAACTTCGCTGGAAACACGGAGGGCTCCACCTTCGTTTCGTCGTAGTTCGGAACCATCGAGACGGTCTCTTTGTCGAGATCGTCCATCAACTGGACTGCAGCGTGCGTCAGCTTCGCCTCCGTATAACGCATCGCAGCGGGAGGGTCACCGTCGACGGAACCGAAGTTTCCTTGACCCTGAATCAACGTATACCGCATCACCCAGTCCTGAGCCATACGGACAAGCGTCGGATAGATCACCTGTTCGCCGTGCGGGTGGTAGTCACCGGATGTGTCGCCTGAGATTTTAGCGCACTTACGGAACTTTGCATTTGGGCTTAAGTTGAGCTGGCGCATCGCGAACAAGATACGTCTTTGCGATGGTTTCAATCCGTCCCGTGCATCGGGAAGGGCTCTCGAGATGATGACAGACATCGAGTAGCGCAGGTAACTACCCTTGACTTCGTCTTC
This sequence comes from Estrella lausannensis, assembly GCF_900000175.1. Classification (NCBI taxonomy): domain Bacteria; kingdom Pseudomonadati; phylum Chlamydiota; class Chlamydiia; order Parachlamydiales; family Candidatus Criblamydiaceae; genus Estrella; species Estrella lausannensis. The sequence continues at coordinate 197,200 of NZ_CWGJ01000028.1, read as the reverse complement.
GACGTTTCTCGTTACGATATGTTCATGCTCGGTGTAGGACATCGATCAACTCCGGAATTTCTGGCTTTATATATCTAAATTTTCAACGGACAGGGCGTGCTTTTCAATAAAGACACGGCGGGGCGCCACCTCTTCTCCCATAAGCATCGTGAACATCTGATCGGCCGCCACGACATCTTCGAGAGTGATTTTGACCAACGTTCTCTTGGCCGGGTCCATCGTGGTTTCCCAGAGCTGGTCAGCGTTCATCTCACCAAGACCTTTGTATCGCTGAATTTCGATTCCCTTGCGCCCGTTTGCGCGGATGAAATCGCCAATCTCTTTCAAGGTGGCGAAGGGATGCTCGCGCCCTTCATCTTCTTTCACCGTGATCAGGTTCTTTCTTGCCACCGAATAATCTTCCAGCATGAGCCCATAGCGGGAGAGCTTTTCTTGCAAATCTCTTAGGGAGTTCTCTTCATAAAGCTCGATGAAATGTAGGCGCTTTGGCTTAAAGATCTTCATCTCTTCCGTCAGCTCTTCCACCGGAATTTCACGAATCGTCTCTTCGTGTATACTGCGCTGACGCACTTCATCGGCCTTCTTAAGGGCTTCAAACTCGCTTGTGCTGTATACAAAACGCACTCCATCCGCCAAGTCAATCTGAAACTGAGGAAGCCTGCCTTCGGCATTTTTTGCCGAAATAAACTCGCGGAACGAGATCCCTTTTCTCTCCAGGCGGATAGCGAAGCTTTCGGCTTCCAGAATCATTTGAACCAAAGTCTTTCTTTCCGCCTCATCAAGCACATCCTCTTTTCCTTCCAGTTTAAAGCTGATATCGCTAAGGCCTAAATCGGTCAGGTAATCGTCCATCTCTTTTTCGGAATGGATGTACTGACTCTTTTTCTTCCTGGTTACCTTATAGAGGGGTGGCTGGGCAATATAGACAAACTGATTTTCGATCAGCGCGGGCATATTGCGGTAGAAGAAGGTCAGAAGAAGTGTTCTGATGTGGGATCCGTCGACGTCGGCGTCGGTCATGATGATGATCTTATGGTACCTTAGCTTTTCTAAGTTAAAACCATCCGTACCGATACCGCAGCCCAGGGCGGCGATCATGGTGCCCACTTCCTGGTTAGCCAAAACCTTGTCAAGCCTTGCCTTCTCGACGTTCAAGATCTTACCACGGATAGGCAATATAGCCTGGAACCTTCTATCCCGGCCCATCTTGGCGGAGCCGCCGGCTGAATCCCCTTCAACGATGTAGATTTCGCAAAAGGCGGGATCCTTCTCCTGGCAGTCTGTCAACTTTCCGGGAAGCCTCGCTGAATCCAACGCAGATTTACGAAGAGTCAAGTCGCGTGCTTTTCTGGCCGCTTCTCTCGCATGCGCTGCGAGAATGGCTTTCTCTGAAATTGCTTTGGCGATCGAGGGGTTTTCATCCAGTATCGTTGTCAGCTCTTCCCCTACAACCTGCTGAACTATCGATCCCACATCGCTGTTTCCAAGACGCTGCTTAGTTTGTCCTTCGAACTGGGGATTTGGCACTTTGACGGAAATAACAGCAGTAAGCCCCTCCCGCATATCATCGCCCGTAATCCCGATCTTATCATTCTTTAATATGTTGTGGGCTTTGATATAGCTGTTTAGAACACGGGTCAGCGCGGCGGAAAAGCCCGAGAAATGGGTTCCACCATGCCTGGTTGAAATGTTGTTCACATAGGAAAAAACAACCTCGTTGAACGTGTCGTTCCACTGCATCGAGATTTCGACCTCAACCGGCCCGTCGCCACCTTCGCGCACCCCTTTAATATAGATTGGAGTAGGGAAAAGAGGCTGCTTGTTCTCGTTCAGGTAAGACACAAAGGAGTTGATGCCGCCGGCATAGCAGAAGTTGACATCATCCTTTTCCTCAGAGCGCTCGTCGTGGAAGTAGATGTTGATACCGCGGTTCAAGAAGGCAAGCTCCCTTAAACGCTTGGCTAAAATGTCGTAGTCGAAATTCGTCGCCGTCATGATCGTTTCATCGGGCCAGAATGTGATTTTTGTCCCACGCTTGTCTGTGGTACCTGTCACCTTCAAAGGAGTTTGCGGTTTGCCTTTGGAAAACTCCATCTCATAGACGTTGCCATTTTTAAACACTTCAGCGACAAATTTCTTAGACAGCGCGTTGACGCAAGAGACGCCGACGCCGTGAAGCCCCCCGGAAACCTTGTAGGTATTCTTATCGAATTTTCCACCGGCATGAAGAATGGTCATGACAACTTCAAGAGCCGATACATCTCTGCCCTGCCTGATCGATTCTTTCTCATGCTTTTGGATAGGGATGCCCCGTCCGTTGTCTTCGATCGAGGCGGAACCGTCTTTATTCAAATTCACATAAATAGCGGTACAGTAGCCTGCCATTGCCTCGTCGATGCAGTTGTCCACCACCTCATAAACGAGCTGGTGAAGACCTGCCACAGATGTGTCTCCCACATACATTCCAGGACGCTCTCGCACAGCCTGCAGGCCCTCAAGAACGGTAATTGAGCTTGCATCATATTCTTTCGCAGCCACTGCATTTTCCTCTTTCATCTTCAACTTCTCTGCCTCTTGATCTAAAACACTTTCCTGCATCGCTCCCCCGGATAAATAGGTCAGCCAATTTTGAATACCAACTGCCGGAACTCTACAGCAGGAAATCGCTCCTTGAGCTTCTCTAAGAGTTTCGGCTTTTCATACTGGTTCAAAAGGCTTAGAAGGGTGGAATTGGCCACCCTGACAGTTAAAACACCTTCTGCAAAAGACTCCGCCCTCGTCATAGAGGCGAACTTATTCCCAATGATATCAGGCCACGAGCTCAGCACGAGGTCAGGCCTGTCGGCAAAGACTTTCTCAACTTGCGACAGCACATGATGCAAAACGTCATCCATTTGCCTGGTTGTCGTCTTCGTCCCATCATAACCCTTCGGCTTGCGGCTTACGCGCTTTATCAAAGGAGACCTCTGCTTATGGAATAAAAGAAGAAGCCATTATATCTTTTTCTCTACTGATCAGCAAGTGATTTTCTCACAGTAATTCAAGATATTTATTCACATAAAAATCGCTATGAAAAAAGGGACCGGATTTGGCCTAAAAATGAACTAAAACTTCTTAATCAGGTGAGCAGAGACCGATTTCGACTTCCACTCCACCCGATTTAAATCGACTTTAACAGGAACTCGTCCCTGATCTGCAGTTTCCACCGTTTCGGTCTCATCGCCGCGCTTTGTCCAAAATTTACCCCATTTGAGCTTGAGCTCGAATAAGCACAACTCGCGAAAAGCGGCTTGATATCTCGCAAAAAACTCCTTGCCAAATCCCTGGGAACGATGGATGTAGTCGCCGAGGATGTCAGTTCTCAAATTAGCCTTACCGCGCGCTGAGTATCTGGGATAATGATAGTCAAAACCAAACCCCAAAAAGCCGCCAAAGAGCGGGATATCCGCCTTAAATCCGACAAAAGGACCATACCACCTGGCATTATAACCACTATTTAACCCCTCAATCGGCCCCACATCATCAGGATCAATCAGGTTAACCTCTGTGAAACCATGAAACTGTTTGAGGTTCTGCCCGCTTAAGCGATACCCGGCAAGAGGCGTGAACTGAATGCCCCTTTTTAAGCAAAAAGTGCGGCCGGCATCAAAGGAGAGATTAAAAACCTTCCCTCGGGAAGCTTTCGCCCGACTTTTCAAAAACAGATCGCTCTTGTCTTCGCCAAAAAAGTCTTCATCGACCATTTTACCGGAGTAAATCCAACCATACGAGGCCATGATGTGTACCGGCCAGCGGTTAAACAGGGCGCACCCCCCATCCAGCGACACCTCAGCACTTCTTATGCTTTTCCAACTCAGTAACGACGCGACATTGGGAGTCCCGTCCGGACCGGCAATACTCCATGACAGAGAGTCCTCTCTTAGACCACCCCCTAAATCGCAATAGGGATTTTGTACCCATAACACGTCATGGGCAACAAGCGGATTGAAGACCTTAAAAAAGAAGAGTGTCAGTAGCAAAAGCGCTTTGCCAAAACCCACAATGACTCCTCAAAATACCGTCCCCGATTCAAAATGCGATGACTTGCCCACTTGAAAGGGCTGCAAAACCCCCCTTGCCCTAAACTCTGGCAAAAAGGGCATTGTATACAGGTTTTGGGAGTTGGAACACTACATCTTCTTGCGTGTAGACGACATCTTCCACTTCACCGACGCCGAGCTCAATCAGCCGCTCGATACAACGCTGCACAATGGGTTCCGGCGTGGAGGCCCCCGCTGTCAACCCGATGACTTTCACACCTTCCATCCACTCCGGGTCGATCTCTTTCTCATTATTGATCAGGAAAGCCTTGACCCCTCTGTTTCTTGCCACTTCACGCAAACGGTTGGAGTTTGAGCTCTGCGGATCCCCAACTACCAAGATAAGATCGGTCTGGTCGGTAATTTCACGGAGAGCCATCTGGCGGTTGGTAGTAGCATAGCAGATGGAAGAGGAGGGTAGAGTTTCCACAGTCGGATACTTATCAATCAATGCTTCCGTAATGTCTTTCACATCATCCAGACTGAGCGTTGTCTGCGTGATGTAAAAGAGTTTTTCGCCGGGAGCGAATGCCAAGTTGTCAACATCTTCCTTCGACTCGATGATCGTCGTGACATCAGGCGCTTCCCCAGCCGTTCCAATTACTTCAACATGATTGCGGTGTCCAATCAGAAGAATCTGATAACCGAGCGCCGCAAACCGTTTTACCGCAGAATGAACTCGGGTCACGAGACCGCAGGTGGCGTCAATTTCGATTAAATTTCGTCTTTTCGCATGCTCTCTTACCATAGGGGATACTCCATGGGCCGAGTAGATTAGGCGAGCACCTTCTGGCACTTCCTCTAAATCCTCGATAAAAACAGCGCCTTTCTCCTTCAGGTCATCCACCACGTAGCGATTGTGCACAATTTCGTGTTTGACATAGATGGGCGGACCCCAAAGCTTAAGCGCTTTTTCAACGGTTTCGATCGCCCTTTCCACTCCGGCGCAAAAACCGCGCGGTTTTGAAAGCAGGAGCTTTATCTGTTTTGTTGCATGCATTGTCGTCACCTAACGAGCCTGATTCATTTCGTAAACGGGCAAAGCATACCCCTACCCCTTTCTTTTTGGAAACAAAAAACATGGAGCAGAAAGAACCAAAAGCGCTGCACCTGGAACCTAAAGGCCAGTAAAAAAATACGCTTCTACCCCCAGAGCCCCTTTGATTGCTTTACACGCTCAAAAAGACAATAAATTTAACTCTTTTCTTTATTTTGAAAAAAATATATAATTACGCGCTTAACAATTATAAAAGGTTTTTGTTTATGTCTTATAATTATAATACAAACTTAACAAACCTACAGTCGTTAAACCGATATCTCTTCTCCCCTCCCAGTAACTCCCTCTCGTCCTCAGCGTACAATAAAATCCATCACTACGAGAGCAACAAGATTCTGAAATACAATATCATCTACTCAGACGTCATGACGCGAGTCTACGCGTTCGCCATTCCGCTCTTTGCCCTAATGGATGTGATCCGTTTTGCCGGTGAGATACTCTTTCGCGCTGTTACCTTGGACAAAAACGGAGTGCAATACGCGCTTTTAAACTGCGCCAAAGCGCTAAAGCTCTTTATTCTTATCATCCCTGTATGGATACCTTCCATCTTCAAGCCTGACTTAGTCTTAAGAAACGATTTACGCTGGCAGGAGATCCAGAAAGAGCAGACTATAAAGAAGATGGAGAAGACTCTTAATTCTTTAGTATCCCAAAGAGACCTGAAAACAGGCTTCGAAGAGATTTTACATGAAGAGATCGAGGATTATGTGATTTGTCCTGAGATCAAATCTCTCTTCTATGAATGTCTTCGCGAGCTGGTCGCCTCCCTCCCCACCGATCCTGAAAAAATGGAAGTGGTTGTATCTCACTACATCAACCTGGCCGCAACCTTTTTAGTCCAGGCCGCCAATGAGCGCATCTCCTTTTCTGAAAAAAAGTGCTTTTTGGAGATCTTTACAGAGCTTGTGCAGATCCGCGACCCCGATTTACGGGAACGCCTTCTAAAACATGTTCTGGCCAAGGAGAAGCTTTGGAAAGAACTGACGCAACCCATCGATTTAAGCAGCACCACCTCCCCACTCTTCTCATTTTTAGCAAGGCAACTGACAAGTGATCCTGAACTCCTCGGCCAGCTCAGCAAACTGTCCAAGAGCAGTCACTTGAACAACTTAGTCAATAGACGAAATTTCTATTCCATGCTCCTCGTCATCCAAAAGAGGGAGCTTTCGCCGGAAACTAAAAACCTGCTACTCAGCAAAGTCGTCGAGCTGGCCAAAGGCTCATCGCACGAAGGAGCTAAAAAACTCGCTCCCAAAAAAATCGCGACACTAATCAGCAAGAAAAAAAAAGAAAAACAGAGCAAAGAGGAAAAGTATCAGAAGTCCCTGGAGGGGCTAGCAGAACAGACAATCGGCACCACTGCCTACTCCCAGGCAAAAAACCTAATGCAGCAGTATAAATCCAACCTCGAAAAGGTGGAAGCGGAGATCCTCGACCTAGAGGCAGCCTTGGCCTTGAGTGCACACGGAGAAAAGCCTGTTCCACAGATTGCCAAGGGGTTACAAAATCTTTCCATCCTCCTGTCACTACCATCAAACGAAATGCTGGAAGAGGTTCTATCTAAAATTGGGAAAGAGACTGCAGAGGAAACAGGGTATTTCCATATCAGCGACAAAGAGATCGTCGAAGATCTTTTCAAACGTATTTTTGAGTGCGACAAATCCGCGACCCCGGACTTTGAGAATTTGAAAAGAATCAGATCGCCGGAAGCCCTCCTTAAATTCCAGCTACGCCTCATGGAAAACAACTCCTCCGACAGACAGGCGATACTGGATAAAAACCGCGCGGTATTCCTTTCTGTTTTAAAAGGAACGTTTTATGAAGAGCGCTTCAACGAAGAGCAGAGCATTCATTTGAAGACAGTGTTTGCGGGGCGGCCCGATTTGAAAAGGGAGTGGTGCAGAGAGCGCCCTCCGGTGAAAGTGAGCACTTTAGTCGCACATCCCTCAAAGGCCTACAAAGACTTCGAGATTGTCATCGCCAAAGACCCATCCGACATGTTATTGATTGGCAATGATTTGGGAACATGCGTCAACCTCGAAGGACGCCTGAGTCGTGTCACGGGACTGCTTGGCTACTTGGCGGATGGAAAAACGCATACGTTGCTTGCAAAACAAGCCGGAGACGCCGTCTCTGCGGCAGAAACGCAGCTGCAGCTGATGTGGGACGCTCAAAACAATCAGCCGGTTCTTTTCCTAGAGCAAACCAACTACGCCGGGAGTGCCAAGGGTGACCATACTCTTGAAAGCGCGATGATTGCCTACGCCAAAAACCTATCGGAAGAGTTGGGGATCACACTGGTTTCCTGCTACAGAAACCACGATGACAATGTTTCGTTCTTAAGCGATCGCTACTCAGGTACTGTCGAGTCGCTGGGTTGTCCCTCGCCCATAGAGTATGTCAACAGCCACTACAGCAACATGAACGGGGTCTACGATGTAGGCACCTGCTACGTAGTGCACGCCAAAACTAAAATTCAAAAACTTTTTTCGTGCGCCCAGTGGCCGAAGTGCAACGGGTCCACTAAAAAAACCCTAGCTCTCAGAACGGTTAGACAGCTGAACAAAAAAACCGTCAGCCCTGTCAGCTTCAACAAGGAAAAAATCACCGGTCACGTCGACGGCGGCAACTGCACATCGCTTGCGTTTGATTTTGGCAAGCGCGCTTTGGCTCTTTACAACCAAAATCTGCCCATGAATGAGATGGTGACCAAAATCTCGGAGTGGAAATCCCTCTACGAAGCAGGCGATGCCGGAGACATCTCGAAAATGCGCAGCTATCAGGAGGCCTTCAATACCATCGAGGTCCAAAAGGGAGCTTCCATCGACCTTTCCAGAAGAAAGATCGAAGCAATGGCGAAGTTCTATGACTTAGACATCTCTCAGGCCTCGCCCGAGTTCAAGATCCTTCACGATCAGCAAAATAGAGCGATCGAGATCATGAAAGACCTGCAAAACGGCGTCCACTTCCTAAGGATCATCAAGCCTTTGGACAACGACAAGCAAGAAGAGTTTGGTCACTCTTTAGTCTGCATCAAAAAAGACGATGAAGTTCTCTTCTACGATCCGAGCGACAGCTTAGAGTACATCAACTCTAAATATCTGGGAGACAGAATATTTCATCATTTCAACCGCTGCATCCAACGATGGGATGTACAGGATGCGAGGTTCTACAAACTTGCCTAATGGCCTAAGGTGAAACTGCAGTGGGGACTATCCACCAACTCAAATCAGCGTGCCTCGGAGTTTTCGATTTTGAGGCACTGACGCTATAGCCCCCTTGCTTAAATCTTTGCGCCTGTCTACTATTTGACTGAGATAGGTTCCAGAATCGTCCCCAACATATTCGGAAGTAGCAATGCCGCAAAGCCATCCCTTTTACATTCAAAAAGGATCTATCTTCGCGGTTCCCATCATCCATTACACACTCGAATTCGCGGCAGAAGTCAAAAGAGCCTTTGAGGAAATCAAGCCATCGTGCGTCGCCGTGGAGCTGCCGGAAACTATGCAGGACATGTTTTTGCACGCTGCATCAAGGCTTCCTGATGTGAGTGTTTTAGTCGCTTTCAGCCAAACGGAGGACCCTCTCTATTTCCTTGCCGAACCATGCGACCCAGCCTTTGAAGGGCTTCGCTCAGGACTTGAGGGACAGAGACCGGTCTTCTGCATCGACTTGGATGTCCCGAGCTATCCGGTGTTCAAAGAACCCTTCCCCGACCCCTACTCCCTGACGAGAATTGGCCTCAAACCCTACTATGAAGCTTATAAAAGCCACTCGCCCAGAGGTTACCAAACGGCGCATGCCGAAGATTCAAAACGAGAGATGCACATGGCCCGCCGGCTCAAAGAGCTCTCTTTTTCCCACGAAAAAATCCTCTATATCGGCGGCATGCAGCATATCGAACGTGTTCTCAAATTAACCGATGAATCCGCGTTTCCCACATACGCCCCTGCATCGAGAGAGGGCGTTCACCTGTGCACGCTGACAGAAGAGTCCATGCGCGAGGTGATGGGTGAGTGCGGTTATTTCACATTGGCCTACGAAAGGTGGCGTGAAGAGACTCCTCGAAAAAAAGCATATCCCGACAGGCAACAGCTTCTGCTGAAACTCTACCGCGAAGCGGCAGAGACATACAAAGAAAATACCGGTAACGACTTTCACAGCTACCACCTCCGCAATACCATGAAATTCGGACGTAACTTAAGCTTTGTGACAGGCCGACTTGTTCCCGATCTCTATCACCTGGTTTCTGCCGCCAAGGGGTGTGTGGACCACAACTATGCCTACGAAGCGTGGTTTAAAGCCACCGAATACCCCCTGCTGCGCAACATCGACAATCTTCCGGAACTAGATCTTCTCGCAGAAGATATCTGGGGCCACAGCAAGTCTGTCCTCTTTCACTTAAAGCAGAAAAACCCGAAATCAAACCGGTTCACTTTAAGAAAAAAAGATAAGTCCAAGGCCGTGTTTAAACCGCCTGGCCCTTTCAGCCTCTGCTCTTACCAACCTGAAGATGTGGTAATAGAAAATTTTGGACGCTTTCTGCAGAAAAAGGGAGCTCAAATCCTCACTGAAGATTCTGCAAGAACCCGGGAGTTTCAATCGAGCCTCGAAGATGGCATCGATGCCAAAGAGACGATTAGGCACCTGTCTCAAAAAAAGCTATTTGTGAAAGTATTTGCCAAACCGACTAAAGCTGTTGGTTCCATTGTTGTCGTTTTCGATGAAGACAACCCCGAGGAAGGGGGCTCTTTCAAGGAGCGTTACCCCTGGAAAATGACGTGGCTGGGTGAGCACACTCAGGAGTCGGATATGGCCTTCTTCGCCACATCCCTAACAGACATGGTGGTAGGTCCCGGAATCAGCCGTTGCGAATATGGCGGATTTTTAATGTCCTATCCTCCACGCCGCATGTGGGATATCTGGAACGATCCTGACTACTTCGACCTCAAGACAAAAGCCGATGTCCTGCTGATGGCGGGAATCGACTACTCGGTCAAACCCCTGATTACCTATGTGGCTAAAAAACCGCCCAAGAGCTTCCTTAAATCATACGCCCAGAGGTTCGGTAAAAAAGTGGTCTACATCCCGATCGGACAGCTCTCACCGGTCACCCTCAACAAGCTTAGGGTTTTTCATGTTCTTGACGGTTACGATAAGAGAGAGATTGCCGGCGATTATATCTATTGATCTTAAGTTTTTTTAAGTCTCACTCTCCGAAAATGTGCCTGAGGCATGAGTGAGGATAGATGCTAACATCTCGTCGATATCCTCAAGTCTTTCCACTAAGGGTTGGGAAAGTCTAAGATCTAAAGAAATGCTGTGCGCCTCCCTACCGAGTAGCGCTGCCTTGTCTCTGATGATCTGCCACTCGTCGCTGTCGACTCCAGTCCTTTTCGCCTTCTGCTTTAGCCTGAGCGTCTGTTCCTCTATGCTGTTGATCACTTCAATCACGTCCAAAAGGTGCTGATACTCCTCTTGGGCGGCGTGAGGTTTAAACTGTTCGATCATGCTGTCGATCAGAGAAAGACCCTCCTCAAAGTGCTGCAGCCGCTGGCTGTCAATTTTCCGATTCCATGCTTCAAGATCTTTAAAGGTGATCTCTTTCGGAAGCCTCTTTAAACTTGCGAGGGAGACGATATGTGCCGAAACAGCCTGATCGATCTGATTCTTCAGAACCATTTTATCTTTCTCGCTGACCAAGAGCGACTGAACGGCATGTTCGGCATAGTCTTGCAAGATTTTTAAGTCTCTCTCGACCTTTGCGGCCAGATCCTTCCAGATGTGTTCATTGACAAGGCGAAAAAAAGAGCCGCGCGCGTGGGTCCTAAAGGCAATGATCCAAAACTCGCTCTTATCCATCCATATCTGGTAGAGATCTAAGACCTTGACCTGGTGGAATGGATCCGTGAGATCTCTCATCTCCTGCAATCTTTTACCCTCTTCAATCAAAGGGTGTAAAATCATATCGACAAACGCTTGCATCTCCTCGGCCGAGGCTCCTTCGGCAAGCGCCGATTCCCTGATCTCTTTTAAGCGATTTTTCACTCCGGCTATTTTGGAGTGCATCTCCTCGACTCTCCCTTTTAGGGGCGAGGGGCCTTTTTCAAAAAAAGAAAAAAGTCGTCTGATGCGGTGATAGATCCGTCCCACCAGGCGATCGGGTGGCTTGTCTTCAATACCTAGCGTCGTTTTTAAATTGGGGATTTTCTCAAAAAACGCGCCTGTATCTCCTTTTTCGGAAAACTTCTTCGCCATATTAAACCTTTAAAAAGAGACGCATCCACAATAATTATATATTAAAAATAAATTTTAAATAAACAATATTGTCACATCTTAACACATCGTTTAATTGAATTTCTCCATCTTCTATTTGTATTTTTCCCCCTGTTTTGCTATCTCTAAGGGGGATTTTGGGTTTTTTTACGCAAAACCCCATTCCATCATCGATGTGATTACAAACTGACAGACCACTTCACCCCCGGATACCATGCCAAAACTTAACATACTGATTACCAATGACGATGGGATAGACTCACCAGGTATCTGGCATCTTTGGGATGCTGTAAAGCACTTAGGGAGAGTTACTATTGTCGCGCCTGAGGTAGAACAATCTGCTACGGCTCTTTCGATTACCACAAGAACCCCATTGCACGTGAAAAAGCGCGCATGGGATGGAGCTGAGGCATGGGCTGTCAGCGGCACACCTGCCGACTGCGTCAAGATGGCCTTGAGTGTTATCCTTGATTCAGCGCCCGATTTGATCATATCAGGGATCAACCGGGGAGCCAATTCAGGAAGAACCGTCCTCTATAGCGGGACGTGCGGCGGCGCAATCGAAGGTGCTCTTAGAGGTATCCCGGGAATCGCTTTCTCCGTCAGCGACTACCTCAAGCCGCAATTTTCGTTTACCACCCCATACATCCCCAAAATCATCGAGTTCACCCGCAAGTACCCTCTTCCCGAGGCGACTATACTCAACGTGAATTTCCCTCTTTATGACGAGGCCGGAATCAAAGGGTTTAAACTTGCCAGACAAGGCCGTGAGTATATTTTAGAATCTCCCCTCAAACGGGAACACCCTACGGAAGGAAGCGCATATTTCTGGATGGGGATTAGGTTTTTAGAGTGCCACGAAGAGGAAGACAGCGATGTGGCTCTTTTGAAAAAAGGGTATGCAACTGCCGTTCCAGTACACATCGGCGAGCTAACCCACGTGGGCCATCTCGATGCACACAAAACTCTTTTCGAGCAGCATTTTTAAATCTTGGGCAATACCGGAAATTGTCTCGCAATTTGGCAGGCAGGCTAAGATTTAAGACAGACTTTTAGAGCTTCCGTTCTTTTTTCTTAAGCTTCATTTCCCGCTCATACTCGTGTAGATCGAGCTTGAAGAGCGCTGTCTCTTCTGCCTTTTCAATGATCTCGGGGCAGCCGTCAATCTGGTAGATGCGCTCCATTTCAATCAAAATCTTCTTTTGCAGCGAGAGATTCCTATCCCCTTCCTGAACCACTTGATCAAGAACTAGACCCTTCTCCCTTAAGGCGATCGCTGTCTCCGCCACCTCCTCAAAACAGGCAGCTAGTCGGCTCTCTCTGTCCAGCGCGTCCTCTCTTTTGGTGATGCCTTGCAACTCCTGCAGTAGGGCGGAAAGACTAGCTTTTCCCCGCTCACGAAGAAACGACTCATCCGAATGGGAGCAACCGAGCAAGTGAAAAAGAATGAGAGGAAAAAAAAAGAGAGAAAAGGTGAAACTTTTCTCTCTGAAGTAATATAGACGTAAAGCTAACAAGTTACTATTCATTCAAAGGGAATGAATTAAACTTTTTGCCCTTGAGCTCTCAACTGTCTTACAATTTGGCCTACGCCGACTTTGTCGATCGTTCTCAATGCATTCATGCTAAGACGGAGGGTTATGAAGCGGTTCTCTTCAGCCAACCACACTCTTTTTTTAGTCAGGTTGGGTGAGTGCCTTCTTCTGGTCTTTCCTGTAACTTTTAGACCGATCCCTTTTTGCTTTTTCGCAATACCGCGGATAGCATACTTAAAGCCCGTTCTGGGTTTTTTACCTGTGACACAACATACTCTAGACATTTGCGACTCCGTAGAATAATAAGGCGTTATCATATCAAAGTCCGTTTTATCCGACAAGGGTAAATCAAAAGCTTTGGATAGAAATGATTCAACCCCTGTCTTGAACCCTACCCCTATAAAATTTTTCAGAGATTGTGAAGGGCCGGCTCCCCTCCCTTCTGTTTAATAAATTTTAGCCCATCGGAACAATTTCCCTCTCAGAACTTCCAATTTCCCCCTTTAACCGAGATCGATGGCAAAAGTGTCTCATAATTTGATTTTTAGCAGCGAATAGTTCCCCTAGATTGAATAATTATAGCCCACCTTATGTTTCGAGCTATATTTCAATCCTGAGGCTCTCTAAAGGCCCCCAAACCAATTTTTGAGATACTTTCGGTATAATGCACTCTCGTGGTCAATCCCCTCTAAAGCACTCCGGATTGCCCGCAGGTAATTCATCTTTTCCGCTTCCAGGGAGCCCTTACCCTCGGCAATCATCGTCATAAATTTCTCGATTCCGTCCGTCGGCTCCAGGAGCAGCCTGTTAAATATTTCCTGGAAAAGAGATGTGATGAGCTCTCGTGGCATCTTCTGCGCGAGCTGCATCAAGGCGCGCGGCATCTCAGGATGGCCTCTGTCTATAATCATCCTGACATCTTGCAAAAACCAGTCGGGATTTTCGAATTTCTGGGGATTTTCCAACATTTTCGGCAGCGATTCAACGCACGCAAAAGGAATCACAGACTGAACGCAGTATCCCTCGTCGGATCTGAATAATTTCCCCTCTTCCTCGATCGTGCTGTAGTATATTTTCGACGCAATCAAAAGCGATCCGGGCATCATCAGTTCTTCTCCTGCCCGGCTTAGGGCCGCCACCCCAGGACTAGAACCCTCTTCAGAGACCCCGGCAACGTTTGAAACATTATAAGTATCGACATAATAACCGGAGGAGTCAATCAACTCCCTTAGCTGACGAGACTCTTCGTGACTGCACATATCAAAATGGCCGAAAAGGATTTTTTCTTCCCGGGCAAGCTTTCTAGCTTGATCCCAGTTGGTTTGCTCCGATAGAAAATAGCATGTCAGCTCTTCCTTGCCTCCCCATAGTCCGCCAAATCGCCCGATCACCCGGTTGATGGCCGCCCTGCCTACCTCTACGTCAGGGGTGCTTATAAGAACATCGCAAATATCCTCCCAAAATTTCTCATAGTCTGAGTTGATATCGACGACAAGCAGAAAGAATTTTTTTTCCGGATTGGCTTTCATCCTCGCTAAAACGATATCCAAATTCAAAAGCCCGCCCACGCCTATGACAATATTGTTTTGGTAAGCATGGGAGAGAGACATCAGCCTTTGAATATTCCAAATAGGATCAAGGCCCGAGGCAGTGGTTTCATTGGAGGCAGGGAAAAAATCTTCTTTCACATCTTTACCGGTCGACTCAGTTGCTCTCTTCCAATTAAGGAGTCTCTCCCTTAATTCGTCACAAACGAGTGGGCCTGCAGGTCGTTGAAGGGATTCTCCAGACAATATTTTAGAGGTGGTCGCCCCTTTTTGATCGCCCTGGGTAGGCACCGCCCTTTTCATCTCCTTGTCGATCAATTCGGGCACACAGCGCTCAAGATGCTCTTTAGCAACCTGCCTGATCACTTCAACCTCCAGGGAATCCGCCCTTGACCCCTGCGTCACATGAGCGTACCCCCTTCCCCCTCGAACCGAGAAAGCTTCCGACTTCGCCCCCTCTTCAGGGACGCCATCGAATTTACCCATCGGCTGGCCGGAGACTGCTATATTCATACATTTGCGAAATGATGGTTCCATGAGCGATCTAATACCCTCCTGGGATTCTTAGAGACTATCCACAAGCTGAACTCGTACGATTTCAGCTTGTGGATAGACCCTTAGCTACCGGATTAGCCCTCTCGAAATTTTAGATTATTTCAACCACCAAAATAAATACAAAAAGATAAACAACAGTTGATTTATAAACACATAAATTTTAATAATGTTAAAAAACAAAAGCAATTGATACCATAAACCTGAAAACCAATAGATTTCCCTCGATATGCACGTATCATTTTTTACCGACCGTCCTTTTTCAGTCGATTACAGGTCTCGGATCCAACCCTTGGATGCCAGCGACATCAAAAAAATCATCATCGCAACGGTAGCGGGTGCCCTATTTTTTTTGATCGGCAGTCTATTTGCCTTCTTTGGAGCCTCCTATTATTTCAGGACAAAAAAAATCGAACAGCTCGCTGCGGCAGATGATCCGCACCTGCGAAAAGTGGAAAAGGTGAAAAATCAAAGAATCGGCAATCAACACCTCGCGCTTCTCTCACAAGTCAGGAAGATCGCCACCAAGTACAACGAGGCTATCGGGACTTATCTAGTCTGCTTCTACAAACACGGCCCCACGGAATTTTTGGGAAATTTCGCCCACTGTCGCTTGGGTGTTCGGGTCTTTGAAAACACATTTCAGTGCTCGGAGGCAGCTTTTCAATGGCGAAAATACTATCTTGCCGCCGTCGAGCATGCCCGGGACGATCTGATGAATGACCCCAGGATGAAAGAGTTCTTCTCAGCCAACGGAGAAAAGGCCTACAGAATCAATCAAGAGCTTAGGAAGCAATACCATGGCATCGTACCTGTCGGTTGGCGCACTGGCGTACGCGACCTCGTGATGCAAAGTGTTCTCGAAGCCAAATTTGAGCAAAACCCTGAATTAAAACAGTTGCTGGATGCGACAAAGGGGGCATATTTACTCGAACACAATGAAGCGGCGCGAGATGACTACTGGTCCGATAACAGCAACGGCACAGGCAAAAATATGCTGGGCAAAATGCTGATGGCCCTGCGGGATGGAACACCCTATCCTCAAGTTGATGACTTAAGTGGAGCGACGCAAGTGGTAAAATATGCCTTATGGGCCAATCAAGAAGGCGCTTTGGATTACCCAATTTTTTAACGCCAGCACTGCTGGAAGAGCTGCCAGTAAAAATGCGACCTTGGAGCCTTTACTAAAAACACACCGATTTATACTTGCTGCTGAATTGGCCTAAGAGCCAATTCAGCAGGCAAAGCAAACGATTTCAGTCGTTGACAACCTCTTATGAGGAGTTGAACTACCGGATGGAAGCTCCCGGAAGGCAATCGATGAGCGTCAATATCTCAAGTCCCGACTCCTTGGACCCGCACAGAATCATCCCCTGACTCTCAACTCCCATGATCTTTTGAGGAGCCAAATTTGCTACCACAACCACTTTCTTACCAACCAAAGACTCTGGAGTTGCCACTTCGGCGATCCCGCTGACAATCGTCCGCTCGTCACTGCCCAAATCGACCAGCAATTTCAGGAGCTTTTTACTCTTGGGGAGTTTTTCAGCATGTTTGATCAGGCCTACCTTGAGATCGATTTGCTGAAACTGATCAAAGGAGATTTCACCTTTGACAATCGCTTCTTTCACTGCCTCAATCTTTTTAGGGGCGGCTTTGGAAGACATCTCCTTCAACTTGGCAATTTCCGCCTCGATCTCTGCATCCTCCACTTTGCGGAATAGAATTTCAGGCTCGGAGAGTAAGTGCCCTGTCGCGAACTGATTCTTTACAACATCATCCCAAAGAGCCTCTTCTACCTTACCCTGCAGCTTCAGCATATTCCATATTCTGGTCGCAGTCGCCGGCATAATGGGGCAGGAGACAAGCGCCAACAACTTCAGAGTCTCAAGACACAAGTTGATGGTCGTTTTCATCGAAGGGGTAAGCGAAGGATCTTTGGCTGCAGTCCAGGGTTTTTTGAAATCGAAATAAACGTTGCCTTTCTGGGCTAGCTCCATGATGAGCTGGGAGGCCCGTCTTAGCTTAAATCCTTCATAAGCTTCCTTGATCTCCTCAACTGTCTTGCAAACTTCCTTGATAAACTCGGCATCAACGGAAGTTAGCTCGCCCCTTTCGGGAACAGCGCTTGCTGTGTTGTTTTTGGCAAATACCAAGACGCGGTTAACGAAGTTGCCGAGCTTTCCAAGCAATTCAGCGTTGCATCGCTGTTGAAAATCCTTCCAGGTAAATTCGCTGTCTTGCGTCTCCGGAGCATTGGCCGCAATCGCATAGCGTATCTGGTCGGCGGAATATTTTTTGAAGAACTCTTCTAAGTCAATGTACCAGCCGTCCGATTTGCTAAACTGCTTTCCTTCCAGATTATAAAACTCATTGGCCGGTAGTTCATCCACTAACACATACGGTTCGTTCTGTCCCATCACCATCGCCGGAAAAATCGCTGCATGGAAAGGGATGTTATCTTTGCCGATGAACTGAACCAGTTTTGTTGCGGGATCGCACCAATAATCCTTCCAAAGGTCGCTATTGCCTTTCCCTTCAGCCCACTCCTGCGTGGCGGAGATGTAACCTATCGGAGCGTCGAACCAGACATAAAGGACCTTACCCTCAGCACCCTCTAAGGGAACAGGAACCCCCCAGCGTATGTCACGGGTGATTGCTCTCGCCTTAAGATTTTTAATATATCCTTTGATGAAGTTTACGACATTGGGCTTCCAGTTCTTTTTCTCGATCCACTCGTTGAGCCGGTCTTGAAACTTCTCAAGCAGCAAAAACCAGTGCTTGGTTTCCTTAAGCTTTAAAGGAGCTCCCGTCATTTTCGAGCGAGGATTTTTCAGGTCGGTCGCATCAAAGCTCGATCCGCATTTCTGACACTCATCCCCTCTCGCTTCCGGATAGCCGCAGGAAGGGCATGTCCCGGTGACATAACGATCCGCGAGAAATCGGCCATCTTGTTCTGAGTAGAGCTGTTCTGTCATTCTCTCCTCGATGAACCCGTTATTCAAAAGATCATTAAAAAACTGATGAACAGGATTTTCGTGAAATTTTGTCGTTGTTCTCGAGAAGTGGTCAAACGAAAAATTCAGGGTCTTGAAGAAGTTTTTATTCACCTCATGGAAATGGTCTACATGCTCTTTTGGGGAGCGTCCCGCAAGTTCGGCACTTAACGTGATCGCAATGCCATATTCGTCCGAGCCACAGATATAGAGGACATCGTTTCCCTGCATTCTTTGAAACCTGGCATAACAATCCCCGGGAAGGTAGGCTCCTGCTATATGTCCGAAGTGCAAGGGACCGTTGGCATAGGGCAGGGCGGAAGTAATGAGAATTTTCTTCTTCATGCGGGCTTTACTCTCTTTAGCTGTCTTTCAGCAATATCGTTGTAGGTTTTTTCTTGACAATGGCCAGGCTGTCTTTAATAAGCTGTTTGTCCCCCGGCCTCTGGACTACCAGCACTTCAAAAATAGTTCCGGGCACGCACTTCCATCCCAGCAGCACCTTGGTTTTCAAATCGACATAAAGAGGACCCGGTTTGATGTAGATATATTCTTCGGTTACAGCCCTGGGTGAGGGATGAGGGCAAGACTTTTCGGTCTGAAATCCATCAACCTGCCCTTGGCTGTCCAGTATATCCTGCTTCTGCTCATCGGTCAGGCTTCCCCACGATACCCAAGTTCCTGGGCACCGTTTTTGCAAAAAGGTCCAGTCGACCTGGGCCCTGCCCATCGCATTGACGCAGTCTTGAAAAATACGGCCCGTATCCCGGCACACCATAGACTTTTTCATCGCGAACACTTTATTGTCGTATCCGCCCACTTCGTAGTGCAAAAAACGCATAATCGTTTCCGCCGAACTGAGCTTGACATCTTCCCCAAAGCGCAGAGGTTGCTTGGTGTAAGGAGAGATAGCTGGCCTCGAGGGAACTAGCCAGAACACATAAAACGCATACAGGCAGAGAATAAAAAAGCAGGCGATCACAAAGAGGGCAAAAAGAGCGATGTTTAGGTTGTCCACTTCAAGCAAAAGAGGTGTCCATTTGATAAATTGGTTCATCAGAGTGCTTACCCCGCTTAAGCGGCTTAGCTCAAATCAGTATGCTTTGCCGCTGCAGACAATTTTAACATCCAGATTGGATTATACCGGATTTATGGTGACTTTCGGTATATGCAGACACCCTCTTAATGAGAAGTCGGGATGGAGAGAATTCTAAAAAAGAGAGCCTCTTCAATCAGGGCCAGGACGCTAGAGGTTGCCTGACCCTTGACTCATTCGCGGCTATAGATACTTTAATCTACACCGATTTTAAGATTACGATGGGGCTACTCCTCGGAGGCCTTTTTCTTTGCCTTGGGGGTAACTTCCACTTCTTCTTCTTCATCTTCGTCGTCGTCAAAATCGATAATCTCTTTTTTGGTCGCAACAGGTTCATTGACCTCTTCCTCTTCCTCGTGAGAATCCACCTCTTCATAAAGGTCGATGCCAAGGCCGATCTCCACTAACACTTTCGCCGAAAGGTTTTGCGTTTCCGATTTTACTTGCGGGTCTCTTCCGGACAATATGGCATTTCTTGCTCTGGAAATGGCGTAACGAACGAGTTCAAACTGGTTGTTGAATCTCTTCGTCAGAGATTCATTGGTTAGATTTTCCTCAAATTTCATCAAACGCTCCTTTGGAAATTTCTTCTTTAAAAATTTAATCCTTCGACCCGGGCTAGGCTTATCGATACTTCATATGCCCGTTCGATGCTCTTCGGCCACTACGATACTCTTCAAAACTTGATGCGCTATATCGATGTCGTCATTGACAATGCTGTAATCGTAAAACTGTGCTTTTTCTAATTCGCTCTTGGCCCACTCCAGCCTTTTTTCAATAACCTCGATGCTCTCTGTCTGCCTGCCCACGAGACGCCTTTTCAGCTCTTCCAACGAGGGTGGGTGCACAAAAATCAAAATGCAGGCTACCGAATCAATCAGTTTCAAGGCTCCTTGGGTATCTATCACTAAAAAGACGTGCTTTCCTCGCGATAGATTTTCTTCAACCCACTCTCTCGATGTGCCGTAGTAATCGCCATAAAGTTTGACATACTCTAAAAAAGCATCAGTTTGAACTTTCTCTTCAAACTCCTCTTTAGTCACAAAGAAATAGTCTTCTCCCTCAATTTCTCCCGCTCTCATCGATCTTGTCGTCGATGAGATACTCTGAACAATATTGGGACACTCTTTCTGCAATTTCTTGACAAGCGTTGTTTTGCCGGTTCCCGCGGGCGCGCTAAGCACAAAAAGAAGTCCTCTTCTCTTTGCTCCCTCCCCTTTTTTGGACATCCGGCTACTCGACATTTTGCAACTGCTCGCGTATTCTTTCGATTTCGGTCTTAAATTCGATCACGGTTTTAGAAATCGAAATTTCCTGCGACTTGGAACCGATCGTGTTAATTTCCCGGTGCATCTCCTGCAAAATAAACTCCAGCTTTTTCCCTTGGGATTGCGCGGGTTCAAGCAGTGTTTCCCTGAATTGGAGGAAATGGGATTTAAGGCGTGTGATCTCTTCTGCTATATCGACCCTGTCTGCAAAAAGGCACACTTCTCGCAAAACCCTTTCGTGATTTTCTTCGGTTAGGGGTAGCAGTTCCGATATTTTTGCAAGGAGCCGCTCGCGCATTTTTTCAGAAGCTTTTGTCGCCGAAGCCTCAATTTCCTTTAGACCTCGACTCAACAAGTCAAGTCTTGCCTCAATGTCGGCGGTTAAGGCTTTTCCCTCATTGGCCATCATGGCCTGCATTGCTTCAAGCGCTTTATCGAGCGCCGCAACAATTAGACCCTCGACCTTCTGAAGAGTTTCCTCATCTTCCTCAAGAGTAAACAGTGCATCCCTCTGAAACAGAGACAGGGAGATCTCCTTCTCATCCTTACCTATCAAGGCGGCTATGCTCTTCCATGCCTCGAAATGCTGCCTGCAAAGAGGCATGTTGGGCTTTACTGAAAAAGGGGCACTTTCATGAAACTTAAAGCCGGCTTTAACAGTCAGATTCCCCCTGGAGATCCGCTCAGAGATACGTTTCCTGAGAAGGTATTCCAAGCGCATAAATTCTTTAGGCAGCACAAGGTGCACTTCCAGATGCCTCCTGTTTACACAGTTGATCTCCAGAGTGCATTGGCCGATCGAATTTTCAGAAATGGATCGACCATATGCCGTCATACTTTTTAACATGGCGACACTACGGTTAAATTAAAAATAGCACGAACCTAAAAATTAGCCGGACAATCCTTCTACGAAGGAGAGTTTACGGATCCGTTAAAAGCCTCTAAAGCGCCTCCATCGGAGGTATTACTTGCCAGTCAAAGGAGTGTTTTAAAAACTAAAACTGCCGGGAACGTTTTACCGAGATAGGTTCAATGGTTTATATTAAAAAAAAAACGTATTTAGGTCAAAAGAATAGACTGGGAGAAGACCGAGAGAA
Source organism: Estrella lausannensis (assembly GCF_900000175.1). Lineage (NCBI taxonomy): Bacteria > Pseudomonadati > Chlamydiota > Chlamydiia > Parachlamydiales > Candidatus Criblamydiaceae > Estrella > Estrella lausannensis. The sequence continues at coordinate 175,697 of NZ_CWGJ01000028.1, read as the reverse complement.
TGTGCGGGGCGACAAGAACATGCCTGCCGATGCAAACTTCATTACACTGAAAGCATCTCAAAATTTAGCATGAAAACTTTGAGAGCGCCTCCAAGACTGAAAGATTGCAATTCACCTCATATTTCTACTATTGGGTGAGTTGCAATCTTAAAAAACATCAATTTTATAATTTAAAAACAAGGTCTTACGATTTCAGTTGGTGGACAGTCTCTTAGTAAACGGTCTAAAAGTTGCGGCATAGACGGCGCTCCCCCCGATCCTTTGGCAGCTCTGTTTCATGTCCGGTGAATGACCCGCCCATTTCTCTTCCCAACGGATCAGACGCACAATCCCCTGGCTCATTACAGCTTCAATTAATTGACCCTGCCCTGCCGCCATCATCACATGATCAATCCGACCCTCAATTCCTTTTTCGGAGGAGAAAATCAGATCTCCCGGCTCAAGCTCGCCAAAGGGAATTTGTGCAGCTTTCAAAAATTGATCATGCGCATTCCTTGGGATGTTGACTCCTATTGCTTTGTAACTTAAGTGCACAAGACCGGAACAATCCACTCCCCTGAAAGGCTTCTCTTCAGCAGTCGGAGAGCTCCTCCCGCCCCAAAAATAGCGGGTACCCAAGAATTTTTTTGCTTCTGAAAGAGCCGAAATTCCAGACGAAGCCGCTGACAGCCGCTCCGATTCAGTGACAGCTTCTCTCCTGATCCAACCTTGCCTTCCTTGATCGAGCTGCACGGAAAGCCAATCTTCCTCACCGCACAAAGAGACCGTCGATCCATACGACAGAATCGATAAAGGCTGAAGCCCCCTTTTATCGGGATATAAAGCTGTATTAAAATTTAAAACAACACCTCTTGCTTGCCCTTGTCCAACCTGCTGGCAAACTGCGTCTTTTCGAATATAACCTCGGTACCCTTCCCATCCCCTCTCCAGACTGAACACCTCCTGCTCTACCGCTTCGATAAAGTATAAATCACCCTCCTCTGCAAGCAGTTTAACATCCTCACCTAAAAGCAACTGCGTCTCAAGCTCTCGGTCGATCCATTCGGGTTGCAAGGGAATAAAAGCTCTCTTTCTAAGCTCCGCAACAGGAACTACCACTCGATACATCTGCCCGACAGAACTCATCTTTTTACCCCCAATAAATTACTTGCTTTTCTCGGACACTTCCTTTAATTGATGAATCGGGCCAAAAATCCGCCTTTTTCCACGAGCCTGTCCTCATAAAAGATTCAGTAGTTTTATATGAAAATTTTTATTGAGACAAGTTAATGGGAGCCAAATTATTTAAGTTTTAGTACAGCCCTAAGTTCTAAAAATTCATTATAATATATTGATAGAGCCATAACGAAAATGTCTAAAAAATTGATCTTTGACAAGAGGAAGCTGCCCAAGAGTGAGAGATTGTAAATCACCTAGTATAAAGTGCGTCCTCTCAACACCGCGGAATGACTAGGAACTGTCCACAAACTGGAATCGTATGATTTGTTTGTAGGCGGCCTCATAGACGATCGCCTTTGGAAATTTTTCCAATCGATGAAAACCCGATTCCGTTAACACTCTCTTTGCCCAAAATTGCAAAGAACTTCCATTAATGATATCGTTATTCCTCTTAGTTTAATAAGTATATAATAAGGAGTATTCGATGACCACCATCAGTACTGTGGGAGCCACGCCCCCCATCGCTCAAAGCGCTATCCCCCGTCCCACACTTGCTTATGTGGAAAGCGACCACAAGCCCAACATCCTCGTGAAGATCATCACTTTAATCATCGAAGTCGTGAAGGCGATTTTTGATTTTTTCCAGTTTTGGAAATCAGATCCCTACCAACTCGAAGAATCGCAGCTGAATGCCTTTAAAAAGATTCAACGCGAAAGTTATTTGAAACCCCTGAACCGTCCTCAAAAAAATGATTACGCAAGCCTTCGGCCTCTGCTTTTGATGACGAGGAGTCAGATCGATCAAACACTGCCTGTGCACGAAGGGGTGGAGAACCCGCCTATAGAAGAGCCTCCGGTTAGCGACTATGAGACCAAGGATTTCCCGATCGCCCTGCAGCATATGAGGGGATCTATGAGTTCTGTGGTAGAAAATGTCGTAGACTGTTTCCAGGAAAGAAAGATTCTGCCTCTAATGGAGCGGCGGGAAGAATTTGTCGATAAAGCGACGCAAATGATTAAAGACCTCTCGGCCCTTGTCATTCAGATTGGCTTCCAGCTGCGCGTTCCTATTTTCGACTTGCTGAGAACCACCCCTTTACCCCAAGGGGAAAACGTCATTTTCCAGGAGTCTTCCAAAAAAGCCTTGAACTGGCTGATTGAAAATGAGGATAGAGACCGCCACCGGCTGCAAATCAAGGAAAGTCTTGAACAGGCATGCCAGGAGTTGATAGAGCAAGAGAAACTGACTCTGCCCAACGGGAACACTCTTTCCTTTTATACAACCCCCCTTATCAACTGGATCTTTAATGACGAGAGATCCCCTCAATTCCATACGGAGCATAACCGAAGACACTATCCCCAAACGGTCATCGAGCCCATCTATCAACAGTGCCTGACTATCCTTATCAATAAAAAATTTGATGCCCTATGCGTCGACTTAAAAGGACGAGTGATCGATACCCTGCCGGAACTGATAGAAAATATCATGAAGGCAAACAGTCAAATGCTGACTGAAGAACTCGGGGGACGTCTCGCCGATCTTCTTTCCCATGTTAAAATGTCCACACTGGTAGACGATCTTACATTCGCCCTTTTCCAGCACACAAAGACCTATCTCAAAGCCAAAGAAAGTATCATTTCAGAAACCGGATCGGTCTACAAACACCGGACAAGCAGGCCGGACGTGGAAGCTGAATTCATCAAGGCGTGTGCCAAGAGATTTGCCACGTATCCCGAAGCCCATCCTAAAATAGTCGAGATCGCCACCATCCCACAGGATAAGGATCCAATCACCTGGCCCGTATCGCGTGAGTTCATGAATTGGAAAGGGTCTATCGAAGAGGTCTTTATCTCGGATCTTTGCCAACAGCTGGTCGAAACCCTGCTCCCCAAAAAGCAGATAGTTGAAGATGATCGTATTGTCGAGATAGACGGCTTGACCAACCTATGGCGAAAGGTCATCATCCCTGAAGAATTTAAAGAAGTTGTCTCTGAACTGGAAGCTTTCGTCCAAAGATTTCTTCCCGCCGATTTCACTTTAGCCGCAGATATGAAGACTCTGATCAGCAACATCGTGCAGCAATTTATCCTGACAACAGCCAAATCGCAGGTGCGTCAACTTCTTTCCACCAAAATCTACAACCTTTTCAAAACACTCATCACACCCGAACACTTCTCACAGATGATTGAAAGCCAATTGGCCCCTGTGATTGAAGAGCAGTGTATTGACGTGATCTCAAGGCATGCGGCCTCTTTGTCAGTGAGAGAGTTGAAAACCGAATTGACACACATCCGCTCCACTAAATCGGATCTTACCGCGCTTATGATAGGGATCCGCCTCTTTATCCTTCAAAAGTTGAGGCAGGCAGCGCGATCTTCAGAAAATATCGAAGAATCGATCAAAAAAGTGACCGATCTTATCCTTGAGGATCTGGAAGAGGTTTTCAAAGGGGAAGCGATTGAGACTTTCAACATATCGAAAGTCAAAACTGCTCTCTCCGGCCCGGGTCAGGGGCATCGCCTTCACCATGATTTCGCAAGGGAAGCTGTGCTGCCAAACCTTGACGAAATAGAAGCCTTTATCATGCAGGCGTTTGAGAAAACTAAACGACTTGCTGCCGCCGAAGAACAGCTCGGGGAAAAACTGTTTACCCTGTTCAGCGCCAAATCATCGGAATTCAGGAGAAATGGTGGTGTCTATCCAAAAGAAACTTATCTAACCCGTATTGCCTATCCCCTGATCAAAGAGTTTGAAGATGTACTTGCAAGTCGTGAGTTCGCGCTGGATGCACCTGACGAAGCTGTCGGTAAATACCTGGCGGGCGAGGGCAGTACCGAAGAAAACAGCACAAACATTTACTCTGAAATCGTGCTCGACCTTCTCTTTGGCGTCGGAGAGTTTGGAGGGATGTTTACCCAGCAAATTGTAACCTCGTTCAAGCACCAGATCAATCAGTCTCTTGCAAAAACATTGAACAGATTCAAAAACGATGACTACCTGCTCGTCGAGCTTCTTTTCTCGAAGCTCCAGGAGAAGTTTTCCGATAAAGAGACGATGATGGAACTCTTATTTGGTGAAGAGGAAGGAAATCCGCCTGTCGATCTTTCGAGATCGATCAGCAGAATTTCGGGGCTCGTCTATGACATCTTCTACAACTTGGCCGTACCCTCTACAGGGTTTACAGGAACATTCCAATCCCTGATTGCTACCCCTTTCCTGGGAATGGACTCATCGGCTATCGACAACACCGTTCGAAGGATCTACAATCGCCTGCTGCAAAATGAGACGCTCAACTCCAACTTAGTCTTTAGGCTAAAAGATATCGCAGCAAGGGCGCTCGCAACGGCGGATCTGTCGATCAAAAGGGAAACAGCTCTTGTCTCGAGTGGTGAACTAACCACTGTTTAGAGACAATGCCGAAAAAGACTGAAAAATTTGTGTGCGGCCCAGAGAAAGCCCAAATTTAGAGATATCCAAAGCATCCTCAAAGAGGATGCCTTGGATGAACAAGATGGTGCAAACAATCTAAGCTTGCTACTCGGTGACGATATTCAAAAGCTTGTTAGGGACAAAAACCACTTTTAGAATCATCTTGCCGTCAAGATGCTTCGATACAAGCGGATTTTCCTTGGCCAAAGCCAGGATCTCTTTCTCTTCACGATCCTTCGGCAACTCAAAACGCCCTCGCAACTTTCCATTGACCTGCACCACATACGTCGCCGTCGCGTCCACAAGGTACTTCTCATCAACTTCAGGATAGGGCTTGGTATTGATATCACCTTCTAGCTTCAGACGCTCCCAAACTTCTGCGGCCATATGCGGAGCAAAAGGCTGCAAGCACTGAGCGAGGCATCCCACAGCAGATTTTGGATGCTTCGGCAGCTTCGTGAAGTCGTTGATGAACTCCATCATCGTCGAGATCGCGGTATTAAACTGAAGCGCTTCAATGTCTTTTGTGACCGAACGAACCAACCGGTGTGCCAGCTTGTTTGCCTCCTCCGTGTCTTCATCCTGGAGCAGCTCCGAATCCGACAGATCGTAAAACCTTTGCAAGAACCTGCGGCAACCGCTGACAGCATCGGTATTCCAAACCTTCTCTTTCTCGAGCGGCCCCATGAACATCTCATAAAGCCTCAACGCGTCAGCTCCAAACTCTTCGATAATATCATCTGGCGTGATGCCGTTGAGCTTCGATTTCGACATCTTCTCAACTTGGCTTTTAAGAGATTGGCCCGTCACTTTGTGAAAATACTTGCCTCCCTTCTCCACGACATCTGCCGGTTCTACGTAGAGGTTATTCTCATCTTGGAACGACCTTGCCACAATCAGCCCTTGGTTCCTTAGTGACTGGAAAGGCTCTTTGGTCGACACGAGCTTCAAGTCATAGAGAACCTTATGCCAGAACCTGGCGTATAAAAGATGGAGTACGGCATGTTCCACTCCCCCGACATAAAGGTCGACCGGCAGCCAGTACTTTTCCTTACCCGGCTCCCACGCTTCGTTTTCATTACCGGGATCGACAAATCTCAGATAGTACCAGCAAGAGCCGGCCCACTGCGGCATGGTATTGGTCTCCCTTCTTGCCGCTCTCGAAGTTTTGGGGTCTTCAATTTCCACCCATTCCTTAACTTTGGACAACGGACTTTGACCATCCCCTGCGGGCTTGAAGTCACTAATCTCAGGTGGTATCAGAGGCAGTTCGTCGATTCCCAGCACCCTCTTAGTGCCATCGGCAAAGTGCAAAATAGGGAAAGGCTCGCCCCAGTAGCGCTGACGGGAGAAGAGCCAGTCGCGCAGCTTATAGCAGATAGCGCGCTCACCAGACTTTTCCTCTTCCATCCACTCCACGATCGCTTTTTTCGCCTCTTCGACACTTTTACCGTTGATCGAAAAAACTCTCGAAGAGCTATTGATGATAAGACCATCGTGGATCCAGCACCGCAGCCCTTTGACAATCTCCTCATGAACCGTCTCCACACTTTCCCCATCCTTGATGTCCTTTTCTTGAGGAGTGATGACAGCTCTGATCGGTAGGTTAAACTGCTTGGCAAACTCAAAATCCCTTTCGTCATGGGCAGGCACAGCCATAACAGCTCCTGTTCCATATCCCATGAGAACATAATCGGCGATCCAGATCGGAATTGGCTCACCAGTCGCCGGGTTGATGGCATAACTGCCTGTGAAGACCCCTGTCTTCTTCTTACCCACCTCAGTCCTTTCCATGTCGCTTTCGCTCATGACCTCTTTCTGATAGGCCAAAACAGCAGATTGTTGCTCGGGGGTCGTCAGGTCAGCAACAAAGGGGTGTTCAGGAGCGAGAACCATGTAGGTCACGCCAAAAAGAGTATGCGGACAGGTGGTGAAGATCTCGATTTGTTCCTTACGATCTTTTACGGGGAAGAAGATCTTGGCTCCCTCACTTTTCCCTATCCAGTTGATTTGCAATCTTTTCAAGCTTTCGGGCCAATCGACTAGATCTAGGTCACGGATAAGCTCTTCAGCATAAGCGGTGATCTTGAGCACCCACTGGCGCAGAGGACGTCTCTCCACGGCATGGCCGCCCTCTTTGGCTTTTCCATCCTCGACCTCTTCGTTGGCGAGCACAGTTCCCAGGGCAGGGCAGAAATTGACCATCATATCGGCTTCATAAGCGAGCCCTTTTTCATAAAGCTTGGTGAAAATCCACTGCGTCCATTTGTAATAACGGGGATCGGATGTCGCAAACTCCCTGTCCCAGTCGTAGCTGAATCCTAAAGATTTAAGTTGCCGTCTGAAGGTGTCGATATTTTTTTTCGTGGTTTCCCTGGGGTGTGTTCCTGTCCTGACGGCGTACTGCTCAGCCGGAAGTCCGAAGCTGTCCCAGCCCATCGGATGAAGAACGTTAAACCCCTTCTGCCTTTTGTACCTGGCAATAATATCGGTAGCGGTGTAACCCTCGACATGGCCAACGTGAAGCCCTGATCCGGAAGGGTAGGGAAACATATCCAGGACATAATATTTTGGCTTATTGTCATCCCTTTCTGATTTGAATGGCTTGGTTTGATCCCAAATTTTTTGCCATTTAGCTTCAATTGCTTTATGATTATATCTCATGAGGACCCTGACTCAAATTTATCGTAGTGTTTCTGAAGGCGTTTGTTTGGGTAACTATCTTCCCAGAATGAAAAACTGCCTTTCCCTGGAAGATCTCCAGGATTTGTAAAGGTCAGCTTGAGACGCTTTTCGCTATAGAGGTCTTGATGTCGAACTTTACCAAAAATGTCTCAAAATTTGGTTTTTGGCAAAGAGAAAGCTATCGTGGTTGCAAGATTGAAACTTACCTAATATTAAATATGAGGTGAGTTACTATCGCAAAGACTGCCCACAAACTCAAATCAGTATACTTTGCTGCTGGATTTGGTTATAAGCTTCGAAAAAACTTTCAGCATATCAACCCAATATTCTGAAAATGTTTCCGAAGCATATAACCGAATCAAATGATTTCAGTTTGTGAACAGTCTCTACAGAACCCGAAGGCTTTCGCAAGGCCAAAATCCCAATTTTTGAGACACTTTCGGTTTATATCTCACGGAGCAAAAGCGCCCTTTTAAGAATAGGATTATATGGCAAAAAAACGCAAAAAGTCAAAGCAAGTTCGTCTCAAGGACAACTTAACTAAAGTTTTAAGGGAGTTCCTTGGGGCAAGAAAATCACCACTCACTGTCGCAGAAATTTTACAAAGGCTGAGCCTGCCGGAAGAGCACGCCCCTGTCATCGAGGAAATTTTAACGGAACTGAAGACAGGTGGAGAAATGGCCGGAAGCGGAGAGGGCTTTTCCGTCAAGCAAAAACCTCATCCTGAAGGCATTACGGGAACTATCCGAATGCACCCCAAGGGATTTGGATTTGTGGTTACCGACCCCGGTTTTGAGTGTGGCGGAGACATTTTCATTCCGAAGCACCTCACACAAAACGCGGTCGATGGCGATAGAGTGGAAGCCGTCTTGGCGGCAGGGCCCTGCCCGGAAAAGGGACCAGAGGGAAGAGTTTCCATGATTCTTGAAAGATCGCGCAAGCACTTGGCGGGAATCGTGTCGGAAATTGACAATGCAGGCTACTTTCATGCCTATGCGCCGCTTCTCGGGACAAGCCAGCGCATCTTCATTCAACCCTCTCACGAAGTTACTCTCTCGGTCGGAGACCGCATCGTAATGGAAATCCTTGACTGGGGCTCCAAAGAGAAGATGGCGGAAGGAAAATGGCTCCACACAATAGGCAGCATCCACGACCCAAAAATCGATATTCCGGCAGCCATTGAAGAGTTTGATCTTTCCTCCACGTTCCCCATCAAGGCTCTTAACGAAGCCAAGCTGTTTGGGGCACGTGTTAAAAAGAGCGATCTGGAAGGCAGACTGGACTTAACACAAGATTTCACGACCACAATCGACCCTGACACAGCAAAGGACTTCGACGATGCCATCTCGATCGAGAAGGGAAAGAAAGGTTATAAGCTGGGAGTTCACATCGCCGACGTCTCCCACTACGTCAAACCCGGAGGGGCTCTCGATAAAGAAGCGGAAAGACGCTGCAACTCCACTTACTTCCCGGGAATGTGCCTTCCGATGCTGCCCAAAGAACTCTCTGAAAACCTGTGCAGCTTAAGACCCAATTGCATCCGTCTCACCTATAGCGCCCTGATGGAATTCGATAAAAAGGGAGAGATGACAAAATACACCATACAGCGCAGCTATATCAAAAGCGCAAAAAGGCTTACCTACAAGCAAGCCAAAAAGCTGCTTGACAGCGATAAAGAAAGCCCTTTACGCGACAAACTCCTTCTGATGGTTGAGCTGGCGACATTGCTGAAGAAGCAGAGAATGGAAAGAGGCAGCGTCGACTTAGCCCTGCCGGAGCTCATCATCAAAGTTGACGATCAAGGCGTTCCCACAGGCACAGAAACCGTCGAGTATGACATCACTCACCAAATGATTGAAGAGTTCATGCTGAAGGCCAATGAGACAGTGGCGACACATCTTGCCAACGAAGGTAAAAGCGTTGCATACCGCGTCCATGATATTCCACAAGAGGAGAACATTCAGGAATTCGCACTGATGGCACGCTCGTTCGGTTTTGAAATCGAGGACAACCCCTCTCCTCAACTTATCCAGAAGCTATTCGCCAAGGCGGTAGACACGCCCTACGGCCAATACCTCGCAACCAACTACATCCGGCGGATGCGCATGGCGTACTACTCTCCGGACAATATCGGACACTACGGCCTTTCGCTCACCCACTACTGCCATTTCACAAGCCCCATTCGGCGCTACGCAGACCTTATTATCCACAGACTACTCTCTGGAGAGCCTGTCGATGAGCAAAATTTGGACAAGATCACTTCAACTCTCTCGGAGCAGGAAAGGTTGTCTTCGAAAGCGGAACAGAACGTCGTGCTGCTCAAAAAGCTGCGCTATTTGGCCGCTCTAAAAAGCAATGAGCCGTTCAGGGAATTCAAAGCTGTCGTCACTTCCGTGAAACCTTTCGGAATCACGATCGACATTTTGGACATCATGCTGGAGACTTTCATCCACATTTCCGAGATCGGTAAAGACTACTATGAATACAATGAAAGACGAAAAGAGCTCAAAGGGCGCTCCACAGGAGAGACATTTACCACGGGAACACCTGTTACCGCCTTCTTGCACAACGTCGACCTGATCATGAAAGAGACAAAATGGGAGCTCCTCTCCGAAGTTCCGGACAAATCTGACTTTGCCTCGAGAGGCAAAGAAAGGAAACACAGACCCGAGAGAGCCAAGAAGAATAACAGAAGGCGCAGACGATAATCGGGTAAACAAATCATACGATTCAGTTAGTGGTCAGCCTCAAAGAGCCTGTCTTGACCCCAAATTCACCAGCAAAATTGGCATATTTCAGGTTTTAAGACGGGCTCTAAAGCGATGACAGCTTAAGGAAAGGAGCCTCAAACACCCATAGGGTAAAAAACCAAACACAACGAGGCGACGCTTCTTTAAGGCGGAAGAATCTATGTCTATCTCTGCTACGGCATAGTCATGGCGAGTGGATAAGAACTCCCTCATATCACCCCGACCAGGACAATCGAGAAAACGGTCGGATGGATGGAATGATAAAGAGGCGGATGAAAAGTTCAGCCGTTAAAGGCCTCACACATCGGTGAGAAACCTCTCTAAGTCTTTAGACACCGCACTTCTTGCACAACAAGATTCCCTTGCTAAGCGATGTTACATGGATCAAGAACAGCGGCGAAGTAGTCCCCGTCTTAAAATATCGTCACATCGCCCCGCATCGGCATCACCTCCGCTAAGGAGGATATATACCGAAAGTGTCTCAAAATTTGGTTTTTGGCAAAGTGAAAGCGTCTCAAAATTTGGGATAGAAAGGGCTTGATGATTTCACACTTCGGAGTGATAGACCGACATCAAAAAAAGGCATAGGCAATTGGCAATGAAAAGAAATTTTATCACCGGACTAATCATACTACTTCCTGTCGCAATGACGGTGTGGATCGTTTCCCTTTTACTCTCATGGCTAACCGCTCCCTTCTCGGGCCCGGTTCTGTCTGTTTTTGCAAAATGGAGGATTCTTGAAGCAGGATTCCTGTTCATTCCTGGAGAGACGCTCCAACTTCTCTTGAGCAAGCTGCTGATCGTTTCCTCCCTTGTGCTGATTACCTTGCTGCTGGGATTTGTTGCCAGCCGCTTTTTCATCCACTTCCTTCTCAGTCGCTGGGATGCAATCATCAAGAAGATTCCCTTCATCTCAACAGTCTATAAAACAAGCCAAGACGTTATCCACACAGTGCTCAAGCAAGACTCAAACTCCTTTAAGCAGGTAGTCATTGTCCCGTTTCCCAATCCGACCTCTCATGCAGTCGGCTTTGTAACGAAAGAGAAGATGGAGAATGTGCCTGGAAAAGAGGGTAAGACAATGGTAGGGGTCTTTGTCCCCACAACCCCCAACCCCACCTCGGGCTTTATCGTTCTCTATGATGTAAGCGAAGTGACCTATATTGATATGAAAGTCGAGGATGCCCTGAAATATGTTATCTCCTGCGGAGCGATCATGAACGAGCCTTTCAGGCCACTTAACGCATCAGAGGTATCAAATACTTAAGAAACCTGTAAATCAGACAGGCGCTTACACCGGTTACGGCAGCACCATTTTGTCGAATCGAGTCACCGGCGGGAAGGAATCGGCAAATCAAAAAAGGTCTATCGAAAGCGCCTATCTCGCAAGGTGAGGTACTTTCGGTATGATACAGCTCTTAGTTGCCCGCTCCGGCATGATAGTCTTGCACGACCATGTCGAGAGCCACCTCAAAGTCATGCAGATCCATATCCAACCAGCGGAAAGAGGGCTCTTGCCTGAACCAGGTAAACTGCCGCTTGGCAAAGTTCCTTGTCGCCTGCTTGAATTTTTCAATAAAGATCTTATAATCTTCTTTAGTCTTTTTGCTTTTGAGGTAATCGAGTGCTTGGCGGTAACCGATTGCCTGGGAAGCGGAGGAATTAAGCCGGATGCCGTTCTTGTCGAGCATTTCCACCTCTTCTAAAAAGCCTTCCAGAATCATCTGATCACAGCGTTTATCGATCAGGCGATAGAGGTGCTCTCGTGGCCTGTAGAGGAACCAGCAGCGAAAATCAAAGTTCAAAGGCTTCCTGCGCCCTTTCCACGTCATTTTGCTGACACGCTTGCCTGTCAGCTGAATGATTTCTATTCCCCTCACAATCTTCTGTTTGTCGTTGCACGTGATCGAGGCGGCATATTGAGGATCGAGCCGCTTCAGCTTTTCAAACATTTCCTCGACACCCTTAGACTCAAGCTCCTCTTCCAGTTTTTTTCGCACTTCAGGAACGGAAGGAGGGCCGTTCGGAGGGCCAAAAATTAGGGAGTGCAGATAAAAACCCGAACCACCGACAACGATCGGGACAGATCCCCTGCTCAATATTTCCTGACAGGCATGGCGCGATTCATAATAGAAATCCACAACGTTAAAGTTGTCCTGGACATCGCAAACATCGATTAAATGGTGGGGAATGCCTTGTCTATCTTCCTGTTTGAGTTTGGCCGTCCCGATATCCATTCCACGATAGATTTGCATAGAATCGGCTGAGACAATCTCACCACCGAGTTCACGGGCCAGCTCCAGAGAAAAATTAGTCTTTCCTACCGCTGTCGGGCCGGAAATGACGATGACTTTTTTTCTAGGTCTTGTCAGTTTGGACGATAGCTGCTTTTGAGCTTGTATGCCAAAACCAAAAAAAATGCGCTCAATCTCTTGTTCGCAGGACGCTCCCGACGACACAGGCTACTCCAACTTAATGTGAAAAATGAGGCAGTCAAGGGACTACTCTATACCGAATTTACAAGTGTACCGTAAGTATCTCAAAAATTGGATTGGGTCTTTGAAAAATTGCAAGTCACCTTATCTACTGTCGGTTGATTTGCAATCTCTCAATCTTGAGGAGCTTTCTCACAGCTGAAAACCAAATTTTGAGAGACTTTCTGCATAAACTGATTCTGCGCTAAAAGAACAAAACGTCAGTCACAAAGAGGATAGAAGATGAGCGATCTACCGTCAATAGCCATCTTATACCAAAAGCATCTCAAAATTTGGGATTTTGGCTTTGAGAAAGGCTCGGGAATGTATGATCGCAAGAGCGTTCTCTTTGCCAAAAACCAAATTCAGAGACACTTTCGGTATATACCCGAGAAATTGACAACTACAGTATTCCTATCGCGGTAAAGAGGGCCTTAACAACTAGTATTTCTTAAGCGCTTCCTGTTGATTAGCCGTAATTTCAAGAACGTGATCGAAACCCGACATTTTAAGAACATCCATCACATTAACGCTGACGGAGCATAAGACAAGTTTTCCCGAAAGAGTCTTCAGTTTCTTGGTTGTTGATAGGAGCATTCTCATTCCCGCACTGCTCAAATAGTCCACTTCGGAAAAATCCAAGAGAAGCAGATGCTGCCCATTGTTGATGCAGTCAAACACTTTTTTCTCTGCTAGCGGGGATGTGATGGCATCAAGACGTCCTTTGAGTTTAAGAACGGTGACGTTGCCCTGCTTCTCTTCTTTAAGATCTACAGCACCTTCAGTGTTTGGCATATGGGAATCCTATCAGTTTAGCGGTCAATCAACAACTTACATATACCAAGGTTAAAAATAATCACCCAGCACAATTTGCGTATTCTTCCAATTTGCTGAGCTCTTTAGGATCCAAAAACTGCACCCTCTCCGCGGCAACTCGAAGTTTGCAGCGTTTATCTCGCTCTTCTTTGCCGTACCACACATCCAGCTGCAGCCTTCCCTCCACAAAAACTAGGGAAGAACAGTTGAGATGCTCGGCGCACGCTTCAGCCTGCTTGCCCCATACAACGACGTCCACAAAACAAACTTCTTGCTGCTTTTCGCCCGACTGCGTCTGAAATTCACGGTTTAGGGCAATGAAGAGATCTGTTACGTGAACTCCTCCAGGGGTCTTCCGGAGCTCTGGCTTCCTTGTAAGCCTCCCTGCGATAAATACTTTGTTTAGTGCCATCATAGCACTCACTTCTCCCTTTGCTCTCCCATAAGAGATCAATTAAATTTTAATCGTTAAAACAAGCACACCCTTTCTGATTCCTCAGCCGTTTCACGTGGCTGTATTCACACCACGCCTTACCATCTGGCGCTATAGCCAAGCTTAAAAAGACACGTCTGCTCCACCGATAGTCGTACACCTTCCCGTCATCTCGCTCAGCAGCGTATTTTTCGCGCCAATTCACTGCAGTAAGGAGTTATCGTCCTCTTCATTTCAATATTTAAATAAATATTTTTACACAAGAAAAACCGAGTAATGCTTATCTTAAGACAGCAATTATCGCTTATGAAGTTAGGGATTTGGCGGAGAAGAAGTCGTTTATAGCATAACGATTTTGGTTATATCGAACGTGTCTCAAAATTGGGTTTTGGCAAAGAGAAAACTCTCGGGATTGAGACACGCAAGTCACCTCATATTTCTAATAATAGGTAACTTGCACTGCATCAATTCTAAGGCTTTCGCGGAACCGAAAATTGAAATTTTGAGACACTTTCGGTGTAAAAGGCGACTAACTGCGAGAAAATGAGCTACTATTTTTATCTTAGGACAAGAAAAAGAGTAAAATCGATAACCTCTCATATTTAAAGAGTTATCAAACACCAGCTTTGTAAGGGGCGTAAATATAAATAGTTGCAGGAGGATTACGTTTCAAGATTGAGGTTTGAGCAAACAGAAAACCACAGGAATGGGAGATTGAAAGTCATAAATTGTGAGATCTTATCAGGAGGAATCGACCCTTCTTAGATGATCACCGAGAGCCTGCCAGATCAAGCCTTCCAGAACGCAACATCGACTCCATGGGTAGAAAAAGAGGGTGAGGCAGATCCGATATTGGAAAGTAGCGCCACTCCGCGCATTTTCCAGGTTCTAACACCCTTGGCTGGCCTGAAAAGGCTTTCACAAAGACAAAGAGCGTGATGTAATGTTTATTTTCATTTTGAAAATAGTCATTGGACCAGGGGCCCAGAGCACATTCTAGAGCCGTAATACCCGTCTCTTCCAGAAGCTCTCTTTTGGCGCACTCTTCAGGTGTTTCACCAAACTCAAGATGGCCTCCGGGTGGTGCCCATGTTTCTGACCCATGGGAGCCTTTCCTCTTGCCGAGCAGGAGTGCGTCGTCTTTGACAACAATCACTCCCACACCGACTCGAACGCTTTTAGCGTTGGCCTTCGATAAGGCTCCTGACACAGCTTAAACCCTGATATCCTGAGTGATTCCGGGGCCGGCTTCGTTACCTTTGCTAGAATCTTCCTTATCTTGCTTCGGAGGAATTGGTGGAAGCTTCTTTTTATGGGCCTCTTCAGCCTCCTGCCTTCTTTTGATTGTTTTACTTTCTTCGAAAGTGTCATTGGCAATCTCTTCAACATCTTCTGAAGACAGCGTTTCGTACTTAAGAAGCATTTGAGTCATCAACTCGACTTGATTCCTGTGCTTTTCAATCAATTGAAGCGCCTTTTGATGCGCTTCCTGCAAGATTCTCTTCAGCTCTTCGTCAATCGCTTTTGCTGTATCGTCAGAATATTGCTTTTCGTAGTGCCCGCCGATTCCATGATAGCCGGAGTCGGACGTCTCGCCGTAAAACACAACTCCCATCTTGTCGCTCATTCCCCACTCGCAAATCATGCTATGGGCAAGCTTCGTAGCTTGCTGGATGTCTTGTCTTGCTCCCGAAGAGATATCTCCGACAAAAACTTCCTCAGCGCACCTGCCTCCCATCAAGACCGCCAACTGATCTATCAGCTCCTTTCTCCAATAGCTCACCTTGTTCTTCTTGGGCAGGAACATCGTCGCGCCTAGGGAAAAGCCTCGTGGGATGATCGTCACTTTGTCTACAGGGTCTGAGTGCTCGACATGGAGACCTACAATAGCGTGTCCCGACTCATGATAGGCAGTCGTCAACTTCTCTTGTTCGTCAAGCTGCATGGAACGGCGCTCTTTACCATAAAGAACCTTGTCCCTGGCCTCTTGCGTCTCTTCACCCGTGACGGCCGTCCGCCCTCTTCGTGCCGCGAGCAGCGCCGCTTCATTCAAGATGTTGGCTAGATCAGCTCCGGAACATCCGGGAGTGGCTCTCGCAATCTTCATCAGGTCTACCGAAGGATCCAGCTTGATCTTCTTGGCATGCACTTTCAGGATCTCAAAGCGTCCTTTGATATCCGGCAGCGAAACCATGACACGCCTGTCAAAGCGTCCCGGCCGCAGCAGCGCCTTGTCTAAAACATCGGGGCGGTTTGTCGCCGCCATGATGATAACGCCTTCATTGGTGTCGAAACCATCCATCTCAACCAGAAGCTGGTTCAGAGTCTGTTCCCTTTCGTCGTGGCCGCCGCCAATCCCGGCACCTCTGTGCCTTCCGACTGCATCGATTTCGTCGATGAATATGATACAGGGAGCGCTTTTCTTGGCCTGGTCGAAAAGGTCACGGATACGGCTCGCGCCAACACCCACAAACATTTCAACAAAGTCCGAGCCCGAGATGGAGAAAAAGGGTCTGTTGGCTTCGCCCGCTACCGCTTTGCCGATGAGTGTTTTACCTGTTCCAGGAGGACCTACAAGCAGCACACCTTTGGGAATTCTGCCTCCCAGAGCCGTAAACTTCTTGGGGTTTTTTAAGAAATCAACAATTTCTTGCAGCTCTTCAATCTCTTCTTCAAGACCGGCTACATCCTTGAAAGTAATTTTATTTTGGTCTTTGTTCAAAAGGCGCGCTGGAGACTTTCCAAAGTTGAGAGCGCTGCTGTTCATCCCTTTCATCTGTCTCGAAAAGATAAAGTAAAGAATCAAAATCACGAGCAGGAATGGAAGGATAGTGATCAAGTAGCTTAAGTAGTTTGGAGTAGGCTCCTGGCTTTTGAATCTCTTTTCAAGCACCATATTTAGAGGCTGGTCTGGCGCCTTGAAAACACCACCTGCATTCTGCTCAAAAGCATCCCATTCTTCTTTAGCATTGTTGAACCAATGCTTAAACGCTTCGGGCTCTTCTTTTTCAAGCCCCTTTGTCGACACTTCTTTATTGTTGTAAAACCACACGACTCCGGCGACTGCGGATTCCGCCTTTTCCAACTGAATTCTGTTATCTTCCAACTTTGTGGAGAGCTTGGAATAGGACTCGACTGCGTCTCTGTAGCTTCTTACAGATCTTAGATCTGTCAGCGCCGTCCCCTCTTTTCCTTTAGATATTTCTTCGACGATATCATTCAGTTTAGCCACTGTCTGCTTAAGAAGTGCAGAATCGGCAGGCTTCTTGAGGGTTTCCAGATCAGACTCCATCTTGGCAAGCGCCTGTTTCATCTGCTGGTTTCCAATCCCTATGGCAGGTGAACGAAATCCCTGGACAAGACGGAGAAGGCTCTCTTGAGCGCTGTCAAGCTCAGAAGCTGTTGTGGTAGGACTTAGGGTTTCGATCTGTTTTGTCAAATCAGCCAAGTTTGGATGCGTCTGCTTTTGCAGGTCGTTGATTGTCAGGCTAAAATCCTGATCCTGGAAAGTATAGCCTTTTCCGGCAATGACAACACCCTGCGACGGCATCGTGATACCAGCCAGATCATAAAATCTTTTGGCGGAATCGATTACTTTTGGTTTTAGGGCAGTAATTTCTTGGACAGTCTCTGCAATTTCTGTCTTGAGGAGGTGATTTTCATCCAAGAGTTCTAAAAACTTGAAGCGCTTCTTGCCATCTTCCGTTTTCCTCTCTCTGAAACGACCACTGAATGTGACCAAATTGTCATTAAGGGCTATTTTCCTGTTCTCTTCCGGCTGGGTTAGCTGCAAGTTCACCAGATGCTCAAGCTGATAGCTGAAGGAAATCTTAGCAATCTTCGCATCAATGAAATTCTGCACCATCAGCGCCATGAAGAAGGCGGCCATGAGAAACCAGATCAAGCTGTTGGAAAGGCCTTTTTTGAATTCGTCTTTCTTGTCGTCTTTCATACTTAAGATTCCTTGGGATCAGGCAAACGATCTTCTAGATCACTGTTATGTCAAAAAAAATTCACACCCGGGCCGCACTAAATCCACCCTGAAGTCATAGCGTCTTGGAATTGAAGGGCCCAAAAGGCTAGTTTCTTGAGCCATCTCTGGCTGGTGCCATCGGTTGCATTTGAAAAAAGCCATGCCGGCGGCCTGCAACCAATATGTGCTATTTTACCACACACCAAGGATCCAGGTAAAGGCTTTCATCTCCTACATCTAAATGAACTCACAGCAGCTTCGGTTTGAACCGGCATGTTATCAAATAATGAACAGTCCATTGGATAACACGTCCCGCGCAGTCTATCAAATTCCCTCTATTGGCGTTGCACTCAGCGCTTTGACGCTTCCATTGTCCATCAAAATTTATCATCATGAGCATGAACTCACTGCTATGATACAAATTCCTCCAAAACCTATGCAGATAGTGTTTTAAATCCAAAAACTTGATTTTTAGATACTTTGAATTTTTTCTTCTGCATTACCAAGGTCCCTGATTTTGTGTTGCCAACGGATCTAGTGTTACATAAAACGTGCGGGAGCAATTCCTCTGATGCCCGCCCCTAACCTCTCCCGTTGCCAGATCAGCGATGAGTTGCTCCCCTTGATAAATCCCTGGCAGATAAGACCTAAGGCAAGCAGGCACTTTTCGGTTCGTCCAAAACTTTGCAATCGGGGAGTTTCCGGGAAAGGACTCGCCGGGCATGACTCTTTTTATTTGCAGATCTCCCTCCACCGGAATTTGTAGCACTCCCCCGCCCCTGAAAAGACACTGCCATCCCATGAATTTTTTCCAGGGCTGAGTGGAGGCCTCCGCGTCTTCTTGAATGATCAGCGAGCTGCTGTTGACTCCCCCTTTTTTTAAGGCCTCAAACGTAAAAGGCGCAAGCTTATCCGATGTAAAAAACAAAATTCTTTTTCGGTCTATCTCCAACCTCTTACCCTCAGTCTCAAAAGAAAGATTGGCCCTGCCATCAATCAGGGCTTTTGCCGCATCCTCCTTTTGGGTCCGTGAGAGGGTCATCTTCAGCTCCTTAGATACCCTAGTCAACAGGTGCATCGCTAACGCGATATGCATCTTTTCTACATTCGATAAATCAAGAAAGTACCCCAAGCTACATGAGTGGCCTGCGGCGATAAAGGGCTCTGTTTGCTGGTCTAAAAAGTGGCTGATCATCGCTGATTCTTCCGCAATGCGAATGAGCGGATCCTCGATTGACTTCCCGAACAATTGAGTCACTTCAGGGAAAAGCTTCAGGCGCATCCGGGCCCGCAGGTACTTCTCGTCGCTGTTTGTTCGATCCGTGAAATACTCGATTTGATTTAAGCGGATATAGTCTTGTATCTCTTGTTTCTTAACGTCCAAGAGCGGTCTTAAAATTAGCATGTTTTTGTACGAGCTAACCTTCTCCATGCTTTTCAAGTGGACAATCGACGCCCCTTCAAATACCCGTTTAAGAACCGTCTCAGAGAGATCTGCCGCCTGATGCGCGAGCATGACTCCTTGATAGTTGTGCGCAAGAATAAGGCGGTGAAAAATACGCAGCCTCTCCTCCCGGCAATACTCTTCCATGTTGCCCGTTTTTGCGGAATAGTCAACCTCTTCTTTGTGAAAAGGAATTCCTTGCCGGACGCAAATCTCCTGAAGGGATGCCGCTTCCTCTTTGCTTTCCGCCCTCCACCGATGATCTACATGGACGCACGCAAATTGAGCTTTTGCGTGAACGAGCAGATGAAACAAACACATGGAATCCTCTCCTCCCGACAGCCCCAAAAGCAACGGAAGAGCAGGATCTGTGTGCGTATTTAAAAATTTTTTCAGATGAGTTAACAAATTCATGATCTAATACAAAAACTGCAAAAGAGAGAGAAAAGCAAGTAGCAACGTTAGCAGCAAGAGCAATAAAAAAAGCGGATTTTGCGGATCTAAACTGATGGTCAATTCGTCATCTTGACCGATGCAGTCAAACGCAGTTTTTTTGACCGGCGGAGAGGGTTCATCCAAGGGGGTCGGATCCTGAAAAAGATCTTTCAGCTCGGCAATCTTGCCAATAGGCACAAAGTAGGGCCAGTCCTTTTTTTTCGCCTCCACTTCAGGGGTCACTCTGGGGTCTCTGCGCAGGTCGATGAAAGAATAGGGACCTTCCTCTTCGCCCACAATCCTTATATACCAAATTTTTTCCCGTTTGCGCATCCTCTAGATCCCAGGCTCTAACGCCGATATATTTGGTTTCGTCAAAGAGAAAGCTCTCACCGCTAAAACCCCGAAATTTAAGATACTTCCGGTATAGCCAAATTCAGCACACAAAGCATACGATTTTCGATTTGTGGGCAGTTTCTTAAAACACCAAACTTCCCAGATCCCTACAAAGGATGCGGCAGATTTTCAGTTTTTTCCGATTCCTGACAAATTATGCTCGCCTTTTATTATTTTAGGAAAGAAAAGAGTTTCAGCCTATACTATACCGAAAGTATCTCCCAAAGTGGGATTTCTTCTTTAGAGACCGGTGACTGTCTCTAGGAAAGTAATGACCGAAGACCTATACCGAAGGTGTCTTATAGTTCTGCGATCATTCAATCCCAAGGCTTTCTCGAAGCAAAAAGCTAAATTTGAGATGCTTTCGGTATGTTACCTTGTTTTTAGCCTTATCCTGCAATGGCTAAGATTTATAAAGCTGCATAACATTACTATTAAAGGAAAACAAGAGAATGCCCATCCTCTGGCGTTATCTTTCTTCGCGCTACATCAAAAGCCTCCTTCTTACCATATTCACCTTTGTTGTGGTTTTGATCACCTTGCGCATGGAAGAGATCGCCCATTTCGCCACTCTTGGACCGGAATTAGAGCTTGTCTTAAAATTTGCCCTCTATCAAATCCCCTACGTCCTTCCAATCGCGATACCGGTCTCTTCTCTGATTGCGGCGCTGCTTCTTTCTCAAAATCTCTCCGAGACACACGAATTGACCGCCATCCGCTCCTTCGGGCTTTCCATCAGGAATTGCATGACCCCCATCTTGGTTATCGCCCTGTTCGTTTCACTGCTTAATTTCTGGATTGTTTCCGAGCTTGCGACAACCTGTCATCTCAAATGCACAAAACTGAAAGCTGAAGTCCGACAGGTCAATCCCTTGCTTTTGGCCAGCCACAAACATTTGATGAGAATCAAAGGACTCTATTTCGATGCTTTAGGCTCCTCAAAATTAGGAGAGAGCGCCGAGGATGCCATTTTTGCCTATCCTGAAAAAAAAAGCGGACGGATCGCGCTGTTGGTGGCTAAGAAACTGTCGCTGGACGAGGACTCGTTTCATGGTGTTGATGTGACCTTGATCGGGTCGATCAGCTCCAAAAACGGAAAGGATCTAGACTCCCTCTTTGTGGAGAACATCGGCGACTATTCACTTCCTCTGCAAGATTTTTCACTGCTGATGGAGAACAAGACTTGGAGCGTCAGCCTGGACTATCTTAAGATGCCTCTGCTACTTATAAAGAAAGAGCAGGAGGAACAAATTCTGCGGGAGCTGCAAGAGGCGGAAGAGGTCTCTCAAGCCAAGGCCAAAGAAAGGGATATCGGCCGTATCGAGATGGAGATTATGCGTAGGATATCTGTTGGCATCGCCCCCTTCACCTTCACAATGCTTGGCCTCGCCTTCGGAATCCGGATTGGGCGCGGTGGCTCGATTAAAAATCTTATCTACATCGTTTGCTTGGCCGCCCTATTCCTCATTTGCTATTTTACTGCAAAAGGATCGGATCATAAAGCAGCAACAGCCATTGCACTATATACTTTGCCCCATGGGGTGATCGTTCTTCTTTCACTGATCCGCATTCACAAACTGGAAGGCGGGACTGTATGACCCTTTTTTTGAAGAAGTGGCAGCGCTATTTTGCTTTGGAGTTTTTTAAAACCTTCTCATTCGTTTTACTCATCATTTTCCTACTCTACACCCTGATCGACTTCTCAAGCAGAAAAGCCTCCTTCCAGTCACACGGCATGCACTTTTCTGTCGCCGATATTGCAATCTACTATGTTCTCTCCTTTTTTAAAGAAATTGGAGTACTGCTGCCCTTCTCCGCATTAATCTCCACTCTCAGGACTGTATCTTCCCTGAGCAAAAACAGAGAGCTGATCGCCCTTTTGGCTGGCGGGATAAGCCTTCAACAGTTGATGCGGCCTTTCCTTATGATCGGCATTTTCCTCTCTCTGCTCTTGACTCTCAACCAAGAGTTTTTCTATCCAAGAGCGGTAAAGGAACTTAGGTTGATAGAAGCGAAGAAAAAACTGGTCAGCAAAAAAAGAAAAGAACCGGCAGGCGCCGTTAAGAGCGTCCAACTGCAAGATGGATCGACATTGCTCTATTCCTCGTTCGACCCGGAAGAGGGTTCCCTCGGGGATGTCTACTGGATCAGAAGTATCGATGACATCTATAGAATCCAGACACTGAAGATGAGAGGCTCAGTCATATCAGGGCTCCAAGTCGAACACTTTGTCCGAAAAGAGGGTAAGCTCTTACTGAGCTCACAAGAGAGGGAAGAAAAATTTGCCTCCATGGAGATACCGGACAACTTCATTCTGGATACGTTTATTGAGAAAGAGGAGCTACCCTTATCAGACTTGCTGAGTGTTGCTCCCTCCCCTTTTCAGTGCACCTCAGATAAAGAGTGCGCTTTGATGACAACCCTTTTACATCGCCTGATCCTGCCTTGGATCGCTCTCTTTGCGGTATTGGCCCCTCTCCCCTTCCTGATCAGACACACAAGAAGCCAGCCGATGTTTTTACTATTTGGCTTTTCCATTTTCTTTTTAGTTTTCACATTTCTCTTGTTTGAAGCGGCCTCCATCCTCGGAAGGAGACAAGCCCTGACCCCCGTTGAGGCCATAGTGGTTCCCTTCGGGATCCTTCTCTCCCTCATTTTATACCGGCACTTTTCACTTCGTTAATAATCAGAGCGTTGAGTAATTTTCCATCCACTTTTTAGCTCCTCCGCTTAAAAGCACTCAAGTATCTGCTCGAAAAAAAAACAAGAAGTCGGGATGATGTGATGTTCCGCCTGTTCATGAAGGGAACTATCCCCATGCAAACACTCCAAAACACTACTTCCTCCCTTTTGAGAGCCCCGGCTACGCTTCTTCTTAACCTGCCAAAAGTTTCCTCCAACATCATTAAACTCGAATCACTGCTTCCCCCCAACGGCCGCCTGATGGCTATGATCAAAGCGTTTGGTTATGGCTTTGACGACTGGCAGCTTTCTAATGCTCTTGAGGATTTAGGAATTGAAATCTTCGGTGTTGCCTATCCTCAAGAGGCTGTAGCACTGCGCAATAAGGGGATGAAAAAAGATGTTTTTGTCATCCATGCCACACCCGATCAGGCAGAGTGCATCGTCGACTTCAATCTTGAAGTCGCTGTCAGCACACCCGGAGAAGTAGACAGCCTGCAGGAGGCAGCTAAAAAAAGAGGCAGAACTGTCAAAGTCCATCTGCACATTAACACAGGAATGACAAGGTTCGGCGCCTGTCCCAGGGAAAGTCTCTATCTTGCCCGTCACATCATGCAGAGCTCCTCTCTAAAACTCTCAGGAATCATGACCCATTTTCCATCCGCGGACGATGAGGAGCAAGACGCATTCACTCTTTCTCAGATCAAAACAATTGAAGACATCGTTGAAGCACTGTATGCGGAAGGAATCGACGTGCCCTGGATCCACGGCGCCAACTCCGCCGGCCTGCTCCGTCTTGCACCAAAACGTTTCAACATGGCACGCGTCGGCCTGTCTATTTTCGGAGTCTCAAATAGCGAAGGGATGCGTAAACGCATTACCTTAGACCCCGCTGTGTCACTCTACAGCCACCTGGTGCATATCCATGACTGCCGCCAAGGCGACACAGTAGGGTACAACCGGGACTATATTGTCAAAAAAAACCACGAACGGATCGGAGTCATCTCCTGCGGTTACCATGACGGACTTCCTCGTTCTCTCTCCGGTAAGGGGTATGTCTACATCCAAGGTAAAAGAGCGCCCTACGTCGGGCGGATCTGCATGGACTACATGATGGTAGATCTGACGGACATACCGGAAGCTGTTATCGGAGACGACGTTCTTTTGTTCGGGGGCGAAGATTCGACTTTAATTCCCGTAGAACTATTCTCTTCCTGGGCAGGAACTATCTCCCATGAAATATTCTGCCGCATCTCGGGAAGAGTCAAAAGAGCCTATGTTCCTCTGCCTGAAACAAACAACACGACCTGGAGCTACTGACCATGCCAAAAAACAGCCAAAAACAATACAACTTACTGTTCTCCCTTTCCAAGCACGCCAAAACCCTCCAGGGCATTTCCTCCCTTCTTGAGTGGGATCACGAAACCTACATGCCGGAAGGCTCCGCCTCGATACGGGCCGAGCAAGTCAAAACGCTTGCAGGCCTCGTACACCAATGCAAAACAGCCAAAGAGTATGAGGGCGCTTTGGGATCGTTGATCAACATCAAAACAGGCGCCCTGAAAGCCAAAGACCTTCCCTTGCCAAAGCAAAGGGCCCTTATCATGTGGAGAAGAGACTTTGTCAAAGCCAAAGCTCTGCCGACATCCTTTGTGGAGGAATTTGCGGCTCTCACTTCGAAATCAGTCTCGGTCTGGCGCGCGGCGAAGGAAAAGTCATCATTCAAAGAATTTGCCCCCTATCTGAAAAAAATCATAGACTTATGCAGAAAAAAAGCTGAGCTCATCGGATACGAAAAACACCCCTACGATGCCCTCATCGATGAATTCGAACCGGGAGAGACCGCCGATAACCTGGCCGAACTCTTCGGCAACGTGAAGCCTTCCTTAGTCTCTCTCATTGCTAAAACACAAACAAAGAAGAAAATTGACGACAGCTTTCTTCGAGGAAATTTTGACCCGGAAAAGCAGATGGAGCTTGGCAATGAAATTCTGAAGGATATCGGCTTTGACTTCCGCTATGGAAGAGTCGATTTCTCCACACACCCCTTCTCATCCTCATCTCACCCACAAGACAGCCGCATAACGACCAGGAAGCCCTCGGATAATTTGATCGCGAACATCAGCATCCTCATGCATGAAGGCGGCCATAGCCTCTACGAGATGGGGCTACCTGAAAAGGAGTATGGATCTCCCCTCGCGGAAGCGGTATCCCTTGGAATTCATGAAAGCCAGTCACGTTTTTACGAAATCTGGATCGGACAAGGAAAACCCTTTTGGAAGCGCTATTTCCCAAAACTTGCGGATACCTTCGGTGGAAAGCTCAAAAAGGTAAGCTTTGACAATTTCTACAAAGCCATTAACAAAGTAGCCCCCTCCTTTATCCGTGTGGATGCTGATGAGCTTACCTACCCAATGCATGTCATCTTACGCTTCGAAATCGAAAAAGCCTTGATCGAAGGAAGTGCCTCCGTAAATGAAATTCCTGACTTATGGAGAAGCAAAATGAAGGAAATGCTGGGAATTGTTCCCAAAACAGATCAGGAAGGGTGTCTACAGGATATCCATTGGTCGATGGGAGCTTTCGGCTACTTTCCTACCTATTTACTCGGAAGCATGTATGCAGCGCAGATTTTTGATGCATTCCAAGCTAAGAATCCTGATTTCGAAGAAAGAATTCAGAAAGAAGGACTCTCCTTCATCAAGGATTATCTGGGAAAAACAATCCATCGACACGGCAGGCAATATGACAGCAGAGAGTTGATCAAAAGGGCGACCGGCAAGGCGTTCAGCCCTGCGGCTTACCTGAACTACCTGCAAAAGAAATATGGCGCATAAAAAAAACAAAAGAAGCGCT
Organism: Estrella lausannensis; assembly: GCF_900000175.1. NCBI lineage: Bacteria > Pseudomonadati > Chlamydiota > Chlamydiia > Parachlamydiales > Candidatus Criblamydiaceae > Estrella > Estrella lausannensis. The sequence continues at coordinate 150,165 of NZ_CWGJ01000028.1, read as the reverse complement.
GACAGGTTCAGCGCTTCCTTTTCAGGCGGAATGGCATCTTAGCGATGCCTGAAAACGATCTGCCCGTCAACGACCGAAACATCTATCAAGTCGCCGAACACTTCGTGAAAGGATTTTTTAAATCCTTCCAAGCCATAAACGTTTCTTGCCTCCTCGATAGCCTTGATGGTGGACACCATCCTAAAGAATCGCTCCTGCAGCATAGCCCTCTCGCGCACCTGAAGGGCCGGGGCAAAGAGAATGTAGTGCAGCTCAGCTATCTCCTCCTCAGCTAAAGACGGCTCCTTTAAAAGTTTCATGAACGCATACATCAGAGCCGTCTGGCTCATTCCAATGTCGACAGAATCCTTACAGGTGAAACTGATCGAATCGGGCTCCAGCAGTTCAATCGATTTAAAGTACAGCATCAGATAGGTGATGCCAATGAAATCCAGCCTCTCCTGTCTTGTCAATTGGGGCTTGCTTTGGAAGAACACGCGATGGACAGCGTTCAACAAATCCTGAGCAAATCTATCCGTCAGCACTTTCTTGATTTTCCCAAGGAACAGAAAACCGGTATTTTCATCCTGCATCTGCTCAACGAAGTGCTGTTTGAAAAGATCGGCCTGCCTATCTTGGTCATAAGGTGCCAGCTGGTGGTAGAAGTCTGTATCAAACGGCAGAGTGACAATCCCGAAATGGTTTTTAAGCTCTTCATTTTCCGGTAAAGCTTCCAGTGCCTTGCAACGGGCTATTTCCTTCCAAGAGGTTCTGTCTTGCAGGTTAAACATCAAGTGCTGTTTCGGGACCGAATCTTTGGTCGAAGCTCTCAAGAAAGCAAGAAACTCCTCCAGAACATACGCCTTGTTGATATAATCTTGAGATGTCGGCGATGGCAGCTTCATGCAGAGAACCCATTTATTTTTAACATAGATGGAAAAGAGCTGCCCCGGCCAGTTTCTCTGAAGAAGGGGCGCGAACTTGCTCTCCCAATCCTCCAGCATCTCGACGTTACGGATCATCGGTCCATGCGTTCCTGAACGGATGAGCTTCCTGAAATATTCGTGATCAATCTCAAGCGTCTTGCTCAACGAACCCCCTCTTTCTTGATGAAGATGCCTGGAAAGAAGGCGCCCTTCCGCAACTAGGTTATTTATCACAGGAGAAAGCTCATGAAAGCCGTCAAAGTGAATAAAAAAGGCTCTTATCAAGGCATGGATGGTATCGAACAGCACAGAGGCAAGATGCTGGTTGCTTTTTGGTGGGTAAGCAGCCATTTTCTGATACTCAATTGAAGTCACCGCCTCATGCAGGTAGGATTCAAAGTCGATCAGATAATCGAGGCATGTCTTCACTTTGATTTTCGACTGAAGAGTATTTTGAGATGCGGCTAAAAACAGTGCCATGATGGCACTGGATACATACCCTGGCAAAGGCTTTGTTCTGTGCTTTGCAGCTTCCTTGTAGAAGAAGTCCAGACGACTACCCATCGACTTTAAGATCGAGCGTGCAGCTCCATGCGCAATCTTGTCCATCCAGTCGCGCATGTAGCTTAAGCGATCCTCTTCAACCCCTTGAAGCGTCCCTCCGAAGTCGATTACAAGTTTGATATTCCTGATCAGCCGCGGGTTGAAGAACCGTGATCCGTCTTCTTTTCGGACAAAAAGAAGTTCATATGCCGTGTCTTTTTTGATCTGTTCGAGATCGATAAAGATGTGCTGGGAGAGCGATGTCTCCTTTCCCTTCGTGGCTTCCTGCTTGCCGATAAAGCCTTTGGTTAGTCCAAAGAGCCATTTACTCAGCGTTCCCTGATCGACCACATGCGCTACTTTGCTGCGGTAAAACTTCTTCAGCTCAACATATTCCTTGAGCTCAGTCACGCTTTTTTCCTGTGCCTGATTGAAAAGCTCTGTATAGCGATCGAGCTTCTTGGCTGCTTCTCCGACCAAGATCATGATACTCTTGATACTCTCCACCTTATCCGTGGGGGTCGACAAAACAAACTGGGCTTCCCAGGAATCTTTTAGGTGGCTCAGGATTACCCTGAAAATCTCTTTGATCATCTTGAGCGTTTTGCTCTTTCCGGCATCCTTGAGCCAGTGGATCGTTCGATAGTTTATCTTGCGGTCATCAAATAGGAGGGCGTGCTTTTCTGTGACAGCAGCTTCTTTGTCGAGCTTCAAATCTGCGATGTTGGACAAAGTCTCAACAGCCTCAATCAAGCTTAAAGCTTTTATTTTTTCCTTATTCTTCGATTTCATAAGCCCCTTCCTTGTTGCTTACCTAATACAATTATCGCCATTCAAAATATTATTACTCAAACTTTTTGAAAGATTTATTGCAACAAAGGCGATATTAATAATTATTCTTTAAAAAGAATCTGAAGACGTGTTAAAATATTTCTTTATATTGTGATAATTTAAAAGCTTGCCTAGAATGGGTCTATTCCAAAATACGGAAGAGTGGCAGAGTGGCCGATTGCGTCTGTCTTGAAAACAGAAGGCGGTGATGAGCCGTCCGGGGGTTCGAATCCCTCCTCTTCCGAAGTCTCCCATGTTCCTGTGTAGATAGGTCTAACAAGAGTACACTACGCAAAGCACCTGTATAGCATTGTACGAAAGATAAATACAGATTACCCCTACACATTCATAGAAGTCATTATATCACCATCTTAACCTCGTGAAGGAAAGTTCGTATGTCCATTTCTCTAAATACCTGGGGTATCCGATCCATCAACCGGGAAACGTTCAACATCAAGCCAAACGATTCGCTTTATATGCCAATCCAGGTGCGTAATGTCGCGATCACGGCGATGAGAATCTGGAATATCGTGATGAATATTTTGGGATATATCCCAGGGGTGCAAATTGTCTCGGGAGCCTTGCGGATAGTGGCAGGCATTGCCATCGCCGGCTTCACAGCGGCTATCGGCGAGCGTGAAGCCACCTGTGGACCTATTATCGGGCGCTGGTATGATGAGGCAATAAACACAGGAATGGCTCAGATTGTCCGCGGCGCACTTGAAGCGCTGATCCCATTTGGCTTTATCGCCAATGCCTCTCTCGACATCATTGCAACCCCTTTAAACATCTATAAGGAAATATGCCCGCCGCCACGAAGTGTTCCGGCTGACAGGGAAACGCTTTTTGTGCAGGCAGCTCCATACCCGGACATTATCTACCCAGTCCCCCTCGGCATACTCCACTTAGCTTAGATTATTTGGTACGGGCTCCTTTAATTGGTAATCATCTCCGGAGCGATTGATAGGCGGTTCGTACCCCACCCTACGAGGCGATATAGATCAGGCACCCGCCTTCAGCCACTCGAGAAGATCCAGGTTTTCCCGTTGGTTGCTGTCTTCTGCAATCCAGACCGCAAATTGGCTTCCCGGTTCACCGAAAATATACCGCTGAGGCGTCAGCGAGTCGATAAAGTCGGCGAGCGGTTTAAAGTGAGGGGCATGGGGCTTATAATCGTGAAAGATGACAAATCCACAACGTTTTACACAATCGAAATCAAACCGGGCTTTATCTAGATGATGGTCTCCATCGATAAAGGCAACATCAAAGGAGCGCCCTGAAAGAATCTCCTTTTTTTCTTCATCGTCCCGGCAGATAGAGTAATCTATTAGCGAACTCACATCCAGATACTTCCAGATTTCTTCAGCAAGAGGACTGGCTACAATGTCAAACGTGGCGACCTTTAATCCAAGGGATGCAAAAAGAGCTGCCGAGACTCCATGGAGCGTGCCGATTTCAACAATCGATTGTACTTTGGCAAGCTTGATAAGCTTGGTCATCAATTCTTCATGATGGATCATGCTATGGGTGCGGATCTCTTTACCAAAACGCATGGTAAGTAAAGACTTGATCTTGTCCATTTATCCCTCATCTATACCGAAAAACATCTCTAAATTTGGCGTTGGGGCCTGCGAGAGGGTCTTGAGGACTGAAAGTTGCCGCTCGCCCACTATTAGAAATAGGAGACGACTTGCACTCTTTCCTTCTTGGGAGACTTTCGCTTTTCCCGAAATCCGAATCTGTTAACAGTCTCTAAGAGCCTGCCTTACTTGGCGAGGATTAATTCCTTCAGTCCCTCAATCCAAAGTGGATGGTCGTTAAGGCTGGGAACGAGCTCCAACCTCTTTCCCCCAAGCTGAGTGAACTCATCCTTCAGCTCCACGCCTATCTCATACAATGTCTCCAGGCAATCCGCAACAAAGGAAGGAGAAAAGACCAGCAGATTTTCAACACCATTTTTAGCCAATTGATGGACAGTATCTTGGGTTGAAGGCTCCAGCCAGGGTTCACTTCCGAGCCGGGACTGAAACGTCACTACAAACTTCTCTTTAGGAATATTCAATTCCTTGGCCACAGCATGCGCTGTGCTCACGCACTGAGAAGCGTAGCACTGCGGATTTTTTGCCTGCACACAGCAATCCGGCGAAGATTTACAGACACCCAAACGGTCGCATTTGCGAATTTGCCTAATTGGCAACCCATGAAAGCTAAAGAGAATGCGATCAAACTTCTCGTACCCCTTTTCGCGCGCTCTCTCGCTGAAACAGGCGACCATTTTCTTTTGAACAGGATAGCTCGGTATGAAATGCACCTCAGGAACTGTCAACCACCTCTTCAAATAAAACATAACCTTTTCGAAAATGGAACCTGTCGTCGCCGAAGCGTACTGTGGGAACAGGGGCAAGATAATGATTTTTTTGCAGAAAGCGAGCTGCTCAAGCCCCTGCTCAATTGAGGGATTTTGATAACGCATGGCGAGAACCACTTTGAAACTGTCAGATAGAGCCGCCTGCAACTGATCCCTGACTGTTTTCCCCCAAAACAGGAGCGGTGACCCCCCGCCGGTCCAAATCTTAGAATAGGAAGCTGCGGTATTCTTCACCCTTTTAGGAACAATCAGACACCTGACAAGCAGCTCTCTTTTCCATCGGGGGATATCGATCACACGGGGATCGAGCAAAAACTCATGCAAATAGCGCCTGACATCCGCAACGGCAGGCGTATCGGGTGTTCCTAAGTTAACCAGCAGTACCCCCGTTGTCTCTCCTTTCACCTTAACTCACTCCTCATTTTCCCCAATTTCCACCTAGGGCATGCGCCCTTGCCAAGCTTCCGATCCAGTCAAAATTTAATTTAGTCGCAATCGGCAAAGTTTTAATACCCAGACGCTACCGGATGGCTTTCTTCAAAAGCCAGTATTGAAGATGTAGCATTTAATCACAATTGAAAGAGATTGCGCCTCAGAGCCTGTCGGCCATTTGAAATAGGTTGATTTATCGACTGGCGGCACCTCGGATAGTAGAACGTGAGGGCTGTCTTTCCTAAATTTAGATGAATTGGCCTTAAGCCGCATGGGTCCATTAAAAGAAAAAACCCCTTAATTTCATCAACCTGCTGCGGAGGATATCCAACTTGAAAAAGAATGGATCGTTCTGCTTAAATGGAGAGCACCTTGCATATCAAAACAGCCCGGAGCTACTAAAATCCCATGAGAAGATCAATTTGTTTTTGCGAACCGAACACTGTCTATGCCGGCGAAATAGGCACCTGGAAATTTGTGTACACTCCCGGGTCTAACCTCCCCAAAGGAACGCTTTTAAAATTTGATCTTGGGTCCGAAGGCAGACCGATAGACTGGGAAATTCCGTCGGTAGACCTTAAAGAGCCCCGTAATCAGATCTATCTTCTTTTTGAAAACGGTAAAACGGCCGCTTTTCATGAAGTGGAAGTCGACTGGCGCTTCACACCTCAGTATGAGTGTGCTCTACCCCAAGCAGTGAGCGCCGGATCGCCCGTAACCATTGTCGTCGGAGCGCCAAAGGGTGCTAAATCGAATGAGAAAACCGGCAACCAAGTTCAGACAAACTCTCACCGCAGACGGGCATTCAACCTCTACATCGATCCCACCGGAAAAGGCCGCTACGGCGAGCCGGAAATATTCAACATGGACGTTAAGGGCGGAGAGCTGAAAAACATCAAAGTGTGGGCACCCTCCTTTGTCGCCAAAAACAAACGTTTCGACGTTGTCATCCGATTCGAAGATGAGCATGGCAACCTGACCAGCAACGCTCCTGAAGACACACTGATCGAACTCAGCTATGAGAACATCCGGGAAAATCTAAACTGGAAGCTTTTCGTTCCAGAGACAGGCTTTATCTCCCTGCCCAACCTCTATTTCAACGAACCGGGCATCTACACGATCCAACTGACCAACACCACAACAAAAGAAACATTCAAGGCCAGCCCCATTAAGTGCTTTGCCGAAGCAAATGAAGTTCTTTTGTGGGGGCTGTTCCATGGCGAGTCGGAACGGATCGACTCCGCCGAAAACATCGAGGGCTGCTTAAGGCACTTCAGAGATGAGAAAGCGCTAAACTTCTTCTCGACCTCTTCGTTTGAGAGTCAAGAAGAAACCTCTAATGAAAGCTGGAAGCAAATTACACAAAACGCGGTGGAGTTTGACGAGGCCGACCGCTTCACCACCTTCATCGGATTCCAGTGGCAAGGAGAATCCGGAGAGGAAGGGCTTCATCAGCTCGTCTACTTAAAAGACGGCAAGCAGATACTCAGGAAAAAAGACACCAAATCCTCTTCCCTGAAAAAAATCTATAAGTGCTTCTCGCCCAAAGAGCTGATCTCCATCCCAACGTTCACGATGGGCAAAGGCTGCGAGTACAACTTCAAAGAATACAATCCCGAATTTGAAAGAGTCGTCGAAATCTACAATGCGTGGGGTTCGTCGGAATGTTCCGTAAAAGAGGGTAATACCAAACCCATTGACACCGAAGGAAAAAAAGGTGTCAAAGAATGCTCTGATGGGTCGGTATTGAAGGCTCTTAAGAATAATTGCCGCTTTGGCTTCGTAGCCGGTGGGCTCGACGACAGAGGCGCCTTCTCCGACTTTTTTGAGGGCGACCAGATCCAATACACACCCGGCATCACCGCCGTGATCGCCAAGGAGTTTTCCAAGGCTGGTATCGCAGATGCGCTCTACAGAAGATCGTGCTATGCAACGACTGGTGAGAGGATGCTGCTCAGCGTCAACATCGCGGGAACGTCCATGGGCCAAGAAGTCTCCACAGCGGACAAACCAGGACTTACCATCAACCGCCATATCGCTGGTTTTGCTGCCGGCACATGCCCTTTAAAGACTGTAGAAATCATCCGCAATGGCGAAGTGATCAAAACCTTTAAACCGGTAAAAACGTATCGTCTCGAGTTTGAATTTGACGATATGGTGGATATGTCGAAAATCATCTTACAAAGCCCAGATAAGCGTCCTCCCTTCGTGTTTTATTACGTCAGAGTCACTCAGGAAGATGGCCATATTGCATGGTCTTCTCCAATCTGGATCGATTTTGTCAAACTCTCCCCTCAGGAGAGAAAAGCAAAACGCATGCAGCGCGTTATTCCCAAAGCACAGGTGAAAGAAGAGGATATCCTCGATTTCTCCGCAGATGAAGATGATCTGGAAGAGGACTTGGAAGAATATGAGGGCGATGAGGAGTAACCTCCTTTTCTCCCCCTTTTCAAGGGCCCTTCATTCCGGGCTATATCGAAGGCTTCTGAAAATTTAATTTTGGACAAAGAGAAAGTTCTCGCACCCAAGCCATGGCAACGCACCTCATAGCTCTAATATTAGGTGATTTGCCATGGCTCCATCGTGGGGAGCTTTCTCAAAGCGCCACGCCAGATTCTTTACCCTTATCCCCCTCGTTTTCACCAAATACCACTTCTCACTCACTAAAAACAATTGCCATTCATTTCTGACACGCGTCAAAGAGTTCGGTTCTCACCTCACTTACTCTTAAAAAAGATTTCAACAAGGCATTAGTGCCTTATACCTTCGGAAGCTCTGATCACCTCGTGTATTATTAAATAACTATTAAAAAGAACGTTAATATTTACAACAGACAATCTTCATAATAAATTTAAATGAGTTCTTTAACATAGATAGATTATAATAGGAACAGATCTCTAACACGGAGGTTAGTATGATCGAAAATTCTGGATCCAGTCTTCAAAGTGGGGGTAGTCAACCTTATGACTACAATGCCAAACTTGCAGAAAGAGCAGGTGCCGTCGTTCACGGAAAGACCTACACAATTTCTGATGAGCAAATTGAAAAAATTTGTGCCGCGGTGAACGAATCTTTCCGCGAAGCCGGACTCCGCTTCTCCAAGAATGATGGTCGCTTGATAGCAAAAATCTTCGGAGGCGAACTCGCCAATATCGCCATGCTGCCGCGCGATAGTGATCTAAAAAGTGAATTGATGAACCGTATTGAAACGCACGCCCAGCTGAAGTTAAATCTCGGCGACGATGGAGGGCACGATGCTAAACTAATCGAATCGCTAAGCAGCGCCGTAGCCAATATCGTATTCGTGCCAGAGGGCAAAGAGCAATGGGTCCACCCCTCCGCAACGCTAAGACTCTTCATTAAAGAGCGTGGTGAAGCCGTCGACAGAACGAGTGAACTCATCACCAAACATTATGGCTTGGATAAAAAAGAAGAGGGCGATCTCTATGTCCAGCTGCTGGGCTGCCTGTCGAATAAGATGTTAATCGAGCCTGAGAAAAAGTTGACGCCGGAAGAAGGGATGAAAATACTCGAGCAACTGATGCTGGATACAGCCACCGATTTTATCAAAACATCCGGAAAGGACTCTGCGAACAGCGAGGAGATCATCAAAGACCTCAATAAGGAAGTTTTTTCCAAGTCCATGTCTTACGCCGTAAAACATCCTCAAGTAGCCCCTAGAGCCCCCTCCAGCATTCATCAGATGAGCATAAAAGAAAAGTATGAGAGAGGCGAGGAGATCCCGCGTTATATCATGGAATTTGATGTAACAAGCGAGCATATCATGAATCCGGAGGGATATCTGGATGTCCGTCTGGCACGAAAAGCGGTAGAGAGCATGAAGTTTGTCTCCGGGCATGAGCCTCGGGGAGGAACCGGCAAAAATATAGAAGTTTTCATCGGTCCTGAAAAGGATATGCGCCACTACTATGAAGAGCTCGGGTATGTAATGAAAGGAGAGCTGGCTGGTCGCACATCCAACCGCTACTACTATTTTGAGAACCCGGAAAACCCCAATGATGCCAAAGTTATCATTACAGGAGCTTCCAATTCATCAAAGCTGTTCCACCAGCTCATTCAGTTAAAGTTCGCGGGCATCGACCTTACACAAGTTGGGGTGAGAGGGCTATTTTCCATCGCCCAAAAGGATTTGCTCGATAACCTCGACCGCAATTTAAAATCTTTGGAAGTCCCTCCTTCCATTTGCTTTATCGGCAACCGCTCCCTTATCGTCGAAGCTCTAGCTGCAAGGCTGTTTCCGGAGGAGATGGAGTCAGTATCCTTTGGTAAAGATAGAGACTCGCAAGTGGAAAGAATCTTCGAGCGCAACGGCCTCACACTCACCACTTCGGAAGTGGGCAGCATTAAATATTCCTACGTTGCCATACCCAGCAAAGAGGGAGGGCAGATAGGCATTATGGGCATGCGCATGCCGAATGGAAGTCTGGCTGGAAACGTCACAGAAAAACTGATGCAAAATGGCGTTGAAAACCTGTTCACTGTAGGAGCTGGAGGATCTCTTAGCAAAAGCGCTGATGTCTCCTCCTATCAACTGTTGACAGGGGCTATGTACCAAGAGGCGGAGATAGATCTTGATCCAAGGATGGTTATGGATGTCCCCTTTAGCCGGTTTGAGGCTATAGCTGGGCAGAGAAACATCACCGTAGACTCGCCGCTCGTTGAAAACAAAGCATGGCTTCATGATGCGGCCGCAAAGGAAGTTAACTCTGTGGATGTAGAGAGTTATCACATTATGAAGGCTTTTGTAGAGAACCGAACGCCCACCGCCCGCATTCTGCCGGGAATTTTCACTTCCGACGTCGTTGAAGAGGCGGGAGAGCACACGCTGGAAGAAAAAATAGCCCCGGAAAACGCCTGGAAGCAGATGGGCCCCTTTCTCCAGGAGAGCTTCGACTATTTAGGCATCATCACAAAAGAGGAATACGAACAAGTATAGCATTCAAAAAACGCATGCGCTTCAGGTAACGTGAATGCATTGGTTTCCACCCCGTAGCGCCAATGTCCCAAGTTTTGTTACCTGAAGCACACCTTCTTCGAAACAAATCGCGTAGTGGCTGTTTAAGGAGGCTGGTATTGATTCCCAAAGATGAATCGAAAATTGATTTAAAAGAATCCCCAAATCAACAGAAACCAAATCGTCAACGATCTCTAGATCCTCTCATAAAACTTAAAATCGTATGATTTGAGTTTTTAAGACAGGCTCTTAGGTACCCTTAGCTCGGGTGTTGCACTGAACGCAACAGTAAGACAGCAGCGGAATATTTTGCGAAAACAGCCTCTTGATCGTAAGTACACGATACAGATTTCTCTCAAAGAATAGCCTCTTGCAACTTTTGCAAGTAACTGGCGGTTCAGCCAAATCATCTTGCAGGTCTTCGGTAAGCTGGGTGATATCCCCCGTGGGCGCCCTTAAAAGATAGGTAAGAGCCAGATCGACTAAGGAGGGAAAGCCGGGTTTGATGACCTCATCATTTTTCGCAAGTGGGTTGCCTGCCAGGCTGAGAGCGCGCAGGTGGGGCAGGCTAGTAATTTCGGCGGGCAGGGATTTTAATTGATTACGTTCAGCCCTAAGCTCTTTCAAAGCCTCCAAACGACCCATCGAAAAAGGCAGTGATTCGATCGCATTTTTGCTGACAGCCAATACTTCAAGAGAGGCCAAATCACCCACTGAGTCCGGAAACTCACCCCAGAGCCTGTTCGCGGTAAGATACAGCCTCTTCAGCGCCCTCATAGCTCCTATCGCCCTAGGAAGCGTATCGATATGGTTGAAGGAAAGGTTCAACACTTCCAGGTTTTGCAACGAAGAGAGGCTCTCCGGCAACTTTGTAATCAGATTATGGCTGAGATGAAGCTCTCTCAATGATTCCAGCTTACAAATCTCATCAGGGATCTCGGTGAGCTCATTGCCGCTAAGCTTCAAAACCTTCAGGTTTTTCAACCGGTCGATCAGCGGGGAGATGACTTTCAGGCCGCATCTTTCCACTTCCAAAACTTCCAACTCATCAAGCTCTCCTATAGATTCATTCAACATCTCCATATTATTCTCATTGATCTTGAGAACCTTAAGATGCTTCAATGTTCCCAGGTCCGACGGAAATTCCGTCATGCGGATATTGTTGAGGCTCAGAGAGGAGATTTTGGGAAAATTTAAAATAGCAGTGCTTAGGTTGCCTAGGGGATTTCCGTCGAGAATCACTTCGGTCACATCGGAGTGGTCGGCCACTATGCTGGAAGGAATGGATGTTAGACCCTTATTGACCAAACTTAAGAATGGAGCAGTAAGCGAATGAACCATAGAAAAACCTCAACAATTCAGTTTTTAATAATACATGCACTTGTCCAATGATAAACAAGATCAATATTTTATTGCAAAGTTTTAATTAAGATTATTAGATAATCGATTTGATTAGCCATAGAAAAACAGAAGTGTTGAAATCAAAATTCAGATCGTACTGATATTGTCTCACGATTTGGGTTTCAGCACATAAAAAGCTCCCCAAGAATGAAAGATTTTGAAACATGGGATGACTTTCAATCCCAAGGCTTTTTCAATGCTCTCATGCCAAATTTTGAATCGATTCCGGCATACAAAGAAGCTTTTAGAGACTGTCAACGAATTCAGTCCTGGTGATTTTAAATCTTTTGAACCCCTTTCCGATTCATTGGGAGGCAGTATCAGCTCTCGCACGAGATCGAAAAGCGGTCACAATAATCCTCCCTATTCGAAGAACTCCGAATAGGTTAACAGTCTCTTAGAAAGGGAGCCGAAAGCAAGATACAAAAAAAATGCGGCAATTGAGCCGCATTTTTAGCATGTACCATGAAGGAAGGATCAAATCTTACGCTTGATGCTCGCCGATGGGCTTGCCTGTTTTACGCTCGAGAGCCTCCCTCTTTTCATCACTGATCGTGGTCTCTTTCAGCTCTGTGCCCTCGATTGTTTTCACTTCGATGTCCTTTTTGATACGTTCATCGCTAAGACGTTCACGGCTCAGGCGCTCTTTCAAGTCCTGCTGCCTCTTGGCGTCCGCTTCCTGCTCTGCCCGCTGCTCTTCACGGTTACGCTCCATACTTTCGATGTAGCGCTGGGTGATATCGGTCATCTGATCTAAAACATTTTTCATGAGCAGCTTGCGGAGAGCTTGTCTGACAGAGGAGTCATAATTGATCTCGGAAACTTTTACTTTCCCCTGAAGTTTTTTCTCATCGGACTTCTCCTGTTTGAAAGATGCCAAGATCTCGTGGCATACATTCATGATTTCATCGTACTCTTCCTGGTTTAGGTGAGTGATCGCAACGTTTATCAGCATCTCATGCTCAGGAGGTACCTCCCCTTCTTGAAGCTCTGCGCTTTTGGCAGGCTTCACTTTCAAGTGGCACACTTCCAAATCACAAAGATTAGCTTCGGCGAATGTTTTGTTAAACTGAACAAACCCACCGTCTAAAATGAAAGCAATTCTGCCTTCTTCGTGATATTTACGTAACTTCTCGGAAGGAAGGTTGGCGATATCAAGCTTTTTTAAGGTGATGACAGCCTTATCTCCTCCCAGTGCGAGCTCTCCCTTTTCTTCGAGGTAAGACTCTTTTTTGGAGACCGCCGCGATTTGCACATTTTGATGATCTGCAAATTGCTTCAAATGAAGGAACGTGTTGTTTCTCATTGGATTCATAATAAACCCCGCTAATTACTCTTTTATATTATACTACAACCTTTTTTCTTATAACAAATATAATATAACAGCAGCGAATTAAGGATTTATAAAGAAAAGCGTTTACTTTCTCCAAGAGTCCATGGCATAGTATTTGCGTTGAGCTTGTCCCTATACCGAAAGTATCGCAAAATTTGTGATTTTGACGTCACGAAGCCCTCAAGATTACAATTAACCTTATCACCTTAATATTAGGTAACTTGTAATCTTTCAATCTAGAGGAGCTTTCGCTTTGCGAAAACCAAATTTTTGAACACCGTCGGTATAATCATCCGGCTCGTTTTTTTGTTCTTCAACCTTCATCAAAACCGCTCTAGTTGAGGTAGCCATGGATCACGGATTGAAAACCGCCCCTTTGGGAAAAAAAACCGATTATGTGGAAGAGTATTGCCCTGAGCTTCTGTTCCCTGTTGAGAGAAAGCTGGCGCGCGATTTAATCGGCCTGCAGGACGCTAATTTGCCTTTTGACGGCTTCGATATATGGAACGGAATGGAACTCTCCTGGCTTGGACCCAAGGGAAAGCCTGAGATCGCCATCGCCGTCTTCACTTTCCCCTGCGCTTCACCACACATTGTCGAATCGAAATCATTCAAGCTCTATCTAAACTCATTCAACCAAAGCATTTTCCCCTCATACGAAGCTGTCAGAGAGGTCATGGTAAGGGATCTCTCCAAAGCTGTCGGAGCGTCCGTTCAGGTTTCTCTGACCCCTGCCCACAAAGCCCGTGACCAACTGGCGTATGAACTCCCTGGCGTTTGCCTCGATTCTCTCGATATCAGCATTAATGATTATGAGTTCAATCCAAACCACTTGAAAGCGGAAGGAGCTCACATCGACGAGACGGTCCACAGCCATCTGCTGAAATCTAACTGCCTGGCGACTGGACAACCAGACTGGGGATCGCTTTTGATTCGCTACAAAGGGCCTAAAATTGATCACGAGGGCTTACTGAAATACATCATCTCCTTTAGACGCCACTCAGGATTTGCCGAGCACTGCGTAGAGCGAGTATTTTTCGATATTCAGGAGAGATGTCGGCCCGATTCATTGACTGTATACGCAAGATACACAAGGCGTGGGGGGCTTGACATCAACCCTTTCCGCTCGAATTTTGAGACAGAGGCTGACAACGCAAGGCAGATAAGGCAATAGATACCTTTCACAAGAATTTTAAGACGGGATCGGGGAGATTCGCAATGCTTCTTTTGATACTATTTTTTCATTTGACTGTTTGCCCCGCCCTTTTATCCTCTGTGGAAATTATCTCAAGCCCCCCTCTTTATACCATTGAGGGAGCGGCAAGCAAGCTCAACCATCCCGAAGGGATTGCCTTCTCACCCTCAGGCGACTTCATTGCGGTAGCCAATGCAAGAAGCAACAACATTCTTTTCTACCGTATATTTGAAAATGATATAAGTAAGATGACGCCGGAGCCGGCATTCATCATGAAAGGGCATCCCGCCTTCTCCTACCCGCACGACCTCTCATTTTCTCCAGGGGGAGAGCACCTGGCGATCGTCTCCAGCTACTCAAATAAAATCACTATCCACGAACGGGATGAAGTCAGTGGTTTCTATAAGTCGGAAGCTATGGCCGTCATCCACGGCAAAAAGGCAGGCCTCAGGAACGCACATACCGTCAAATACAACCCAGCAGGCAACAGGCTAGCAGTCTGCGATGTAGCGGGGAATTCAGTCGCCCTCTTCAAGAGATCAAACAATCATTACGATGAGATTCCCTGCCAAATTCTTAGCCTGCCTCTCTCCCTTATGGATCGGCCTGACGGTGTTGCCTTTTCAAGCGACGGCTCTCTTTTGGCCGCGACAAGTCATGCCACCCATTCCGTGATTCTCTTTGCTAACGATCCCACCGCAGCTGATGAGTACGACCCGATACCCATACAAATTCTCCATGGGGAGGAAACAGGCTTTCACTTCACTCACTCTTTGGCATTCCACCCTTTCGATCATACGTTGGTTGTCTCATCGGCTGCCGGCAAAAAAACGGTGGCAATCTTCAGGCGGCAGCCCGGAGAAGCGCTTTCCTACCCTCTCATCCCGTCCCAGATACTGGAAATATACAATCCCCTCACCTACCATATGCATGTCTACGAACCGGAAGAAGGAGGTGTGAAAGGGGTTGCCTTTTCACCAAGCGGCAAAGTACTGGCAATTTTGTCGACAGACCATGGAAACTCCAGGAAATCGGTGATCCTCTTTGCGGTGGAATAGAACTTCGATTCCACTAATCTGCTTGTAATTCGTCATACCGTATCCCATCCAAATGTGGGAGGCAAATACCGCGTCTCTGTCCAGCCGGCCTGCTCCGCCAATGAAGCAAACCATGGAATGAATGGGAATGCGTTCGCTTGACAGTTTCCCAAATCAGCGCTAAGAGCCTATACTATACCGAAAGTATCTCAAAGCCAAAATCCCAAGTTTTGAGACACTTTCGGTATAAAGTCAAATATGGATAGTTTGCTTTCTGAATGGGCAATTCATAAAGCGCTCAGGGACTGTTAAAAGTCCCTTATAGGGGCAAATGAACGTCGATGGATGGGACAAGGCCCCAGTTTTTCAATCGCGTCAAGATGCATGGCTGTGCCATAGCCCTTATGCTTCAGAAAGCCATAGCCGGGATAGAGCCTGTCATACTCTTCCATCAACGCATCCCGCGTCTCTTTGGCTATAATGGAAGCGGCTGCTATCGACTGGGAAAGAGCGTCGCCTTTAATGATTTTCCACTGGAGGTAGGGAAACTCGCCTATTTTCATGCCATCGACTAAAAGGATATCGGGTTTTTGCGGAAGCGCTCGCACAGCAATCCGCATGGCCTCTTGTGTCGCTTGGTAAATGTTGATACGATCGATCTCGTCAGGGGAGACTATGCCTACTGCCGTGAGGATAGAGGAATTGGATTTGATTGCATGAAAAAGCTCTTTCCGTCTCGCAGGAGAGAGTTTTTTGCTGTCATTGATATAGGGAATATAAAGGCCCGGAGGAACGATGGCTGCTGCTGCAACGACGGGACCAGCAAGAGGACCTCTGCCCGCTTCGTCCACACCTGCGATTGCAGTGTGTCCCTGGGCAGAAGCCTCTCTTTCAAAGGATGTCATCTCATAGAGGCGCGTCATCTCTTCGGCGCCGCCTGGAGTGTCCTTTGACATTACTCTTGTTCTTTACTCAGTCCGGATTCTGCCATCTGAACGGGTGCTGCAGTAGCAGCAGTGTTGCTGGCAGAGACAGCTGTATAGAGAGCTTTAACTTTAGACTTCTTACCGTGTGTTCCGCGGAGGTAATAGAGCTTGCTTCTTCTGACGTCGCCGCGCTGCATTACTTCGATCTTGGCAATACGGGGGCTGTGCAGAGGAAATACTCTCTCCATGCCTTCTCCAAAAGCTACACGGTGCAGGGAAAATGTCTCGGACAAGCCGGTTCCTTTTCTTGCGATTACAGTGCCGGTGAACACCTGCACCCTTTCCTTGTCGCCTTCAACAATTCTTGTGTGGATCTTCAGCGTGTCTCCCACTTTAAACTGGGGGATATCGCTTTTGAGATGCCGCTTTTCCAGCATTTGGATCACAGCTCGTTTCATAGTTTAAGTCTCCTCAACGATAAATAATTAACTTTTTTACGGGGCACCCATTCAAACCGGCAGGTGCTATGGCCCTTTTTTCAGATAGCTCTCGTAAAGGTCGGGCCGAACCCTTTTTGTCTTAGCTATCGACTCTTTAAGTCTCCATGCCGCTATCTTCGCATGGTCGCCGCTCAAGAGCACTTCCGGAACACGTTCTCCTTCGAACAACTCAGGCCTCGTGTAGTGCGGGCAGTCGAGCAGGCCATTTTCGAAGGAATCCTCTTTCGCTGCGTCTTCATGCCCCAATACATCCGGTATAAACCGAATCAGAGCATCAAGAACTACAATGGCCGGAAGGCATCCATTCGTCAATACGTAGTCGCCAATGGATATCTCTTCATCCACTTCGCTTTTAAGCGCCCTTTCATCTACCCCTTCGTAGTGTCCGGCGAGAAAAACCAGGTGCTTCTTCTGCGAGAGCTCTTTGGCCTTTCCGGCATTAAACAGACTACCTTGAGGCGAGAGGTACACAACCCAGGCATCTTCACTTTGAACCGATCGTATAGCTTTTACAACCGGTTCCGGCTGAAGTACCATTCCGGGTCCGCCGCCATATGGCCTTTCATCCACCCTCTTATGCTTTCCCTCGGCAAAAGATCTGATATCTACCAAGTTGATCGACAAATGCCCGTTTTTTACAGCCCTTGCGATAATACTTTCATCAAAAGGGCCCTTAAAATAACCGGGGAAGAGAGACAGGATGTCAACGCGCACAGGCGTACCCTCTTTCTTCCTTAGGCTGCTTTAACAGCTTTTCTTCTTGCCTTTCTCTTCTGAGAAATTTTTGCCCTGTGCGCAATTTCTTTTTGCGTCTGGGTACGAATCACTTCAGGAGCTACTTTCTTAACGATCGAACGTGCTCTTTCAGTAATTTCTGCGCCCTGTGCAAGCCAGTGGGCAATACGGTCTGCTTTCAGAGAAAGCGTATTCTCTTCGCTTGGCGCCGTCGGGTTGTACCAACCTAAGGCTTCGACATATTTGCCGTCTCTTTTAGTGCGGCAATCGGTAACGACAAGCCGATAGGTGGGCATATTGATGCGCCCTTGTCTTCTAAAACGGATTTTCAACCCCATAGGGATCCTCCCATCATCTTTTGTAACTGTTTCATATTTGGCATGTTTTTAAAAAATTTTCTCGCCTGCTTAAACGACTTCTCCAGTCGGTTCACGTCGTCGATCTTCGTTCCGGATCCTCTGGCAACGCGTTTCCTTCTCGGCACCGTCAGTTCATCGTCCAGCCTGCGCTCTTTCGGAGTCATCGAGTGAATCATCGCCTCGACCTTCATGAACTCCTTATCGTCGATATTCAAGTCCTTAAGCGCCGAAGCTCCAGGTAGCATACTGAAAAGCGACTTAAAAGACCCCATTTTTTTTACCATCTGGATCTGCTTCAGATAGTCTTCGTAAGTAAAAGTCGCTGAACGGATCTTCTCCTCCAGCTTCTTCGCTTCCTCTTCATCGATATGCTCTTTGGCTTTCTTAACCAGGTTAATGGTGTCTCCCATTCCCAAGATTCGGTCCGCCATTGATGCCGGGCTGAAGACTTGCAGATCTTCTGTCTTTTCACCCACCCCTTCGAACTTTAAGGGCTTTCCTGTCACTTCCCTGATCGAAATAGCTGCACCACCGCGTGTGGAGCCATCGAGCATCGTCAAAATTGTGCCGGTCATCTGCACTTGCTTGTCGAATTCTGCCGCTACATTGACAGCGTCCTGGCCCAGTGTTGCGTTGGCAACAAAAAGCACTTCGTCAGGGTTTAAGAACTCCCTGAGAGCGACCAGCTCTTTCATCAGTTCGGCGTCAAGATGAAGCCTGCCTGCCGTATCGACGATGACAACATCGTGTTTTTTCTCTTTTGCCTCGGCAAGTGCCTTCCTGGCAACGTCCAGGGGAGACATTTGACCCGGCACCGAAAACACAGGAACACCGATAGCCTCACCCAGGGTCTTAAGCTGCTCTACTGCAGCCGGCCTTTGCAAATCACAAGCCACAAGCATCGGAGAGCGGCACTCCCCTGCTTTTTTCAGGTAGCGCGCCAGCTTCGCGGAACTGGTGGTTTTTCCCGACCCCTGAAGCCCGCACATCATAATGACAGAGGGTTTCGACTTAAGAGCCAGAGTCGACTCACCCTCGCCCATCAGGCGGACAAGCTCATCGTGCACGACTTTAACGAACTGCTGCGCCGGCGTAACGGATTTAATTACCTCATCGCCAAGAGCTTTCTCTTTCACTCGTTGCACGAGGGTTTTGACAACCGCATAGTTGACGTCAGCTTCCAAAAGCGCCATCCGCACATCGCGGATCGCATCCTGGACATTTTCTTCCGTTAACCGGCCTTTTCCGCCGATTTTCGAGAGAAGAGTTTGCATTTTTTCCGTTAAAACACCGAGCATCGTACCAGCAAAATCTTATTACTCACGCTAAAGAGCTATAGTATGCTTAAAAAATCATTCAATTTCAAGGGAAAAGAAGCGGTCGTGCGAGGCAAAGTCCTTTTCGACGACACCCTTTTTCCATGGGGATTTGGAAAAAAGAGCGGCAATCGCCTTTCCTTGGTCAAAACCGATTTCAAAGAAAACTCTTGCGGTCGGATTAAGGTACCGAAGCGCCTCTCTCTCAAATCTTTCGTAAAACTCCATTCCCGTCTCCCCCGCCAAAAGCGCACCTTTCGGCTCATATAGAGAAACCTGAGCGTCAAGCTCCTGGTAATCCAGCTTACTGATATAGGGCGGGTTAGACACGACAAAGTCAAATTTTTCTCCTCGAAGCGGCTCGAAAAAATCCCCCTGAAAAAAATCGATCCGGACCCCATTTTCTTCCGCATTCATTCGCGCCATATCCAGCGCTTCCAAAGAGATATCCGCCGCAACGACCCGCACCTCCGGCAGCTTCTTCTTAATCGCAATCGCAAGACAACCGGATCCCGTGCAAAGATCCAGGAGAGTTTTCCCCTCCAGCGACAACGGTCTTAAGCGCCTGACTACCAGATCGGCCAAAATCTCAGTCTCCTGGCGGGGAATCAACACCGATCGATTGATTTTAATGCGGCAATCCAAAAAATCGACATAACCGATCACCTGCTGCAGAGGCTCGCCCGCAATGCGTCTTGTGAGACGCTGGAAAAATTCTTCATAAACGGAATCAGAGAGCGAATCAGACGCAAAGAACAGGGATTGTTCGGATACATTCAAAAGGGACGACAATATTTGGGAGGCCTCAGCAGCTGAGTTGACAACTCCATGATTCTTTAAATAGGCGGCACCCGATTGTTTTACCGCTTGTACTTTTCTAGCCACGGACGTTGATCAAATTTCTGTCAGATTTGAAAGAGGAGAGCGAAAGCTACTCCTGCTGAAGCTGTTGCTCATAAAAATAGGCGACTAACGCCGTTGCGAAATCCTCAAGATCACCTTCCATCACATAATCGAGGTTATATTTCGTCATATTAATTCGATGGTCTGTAACCCTATTCTGAGGGAAGTTATAGGTACGTATTCTCTCCGATCTATCCCCGCTGCCAACCTGCTGGGCGCGGTTTTCAGAAATTTCTTCCTGTTTTTTTCGGCGTTCCGCTTCAAGAATCTTCGCTTTAAGCAATCTCATTGCCTGAGCTTTGTTTTTGTGCTGACTTCGCTCTTGCTGACACTCGACAACGACACCTGTCGGAATGTGCGTCAATCGTACTGCGCTGTCTGTCGTGTTAACATGCTGGCCTCCGGCTCCTGATGAACGGAACGTATCGACACGAAGATCTTTTTCCTCGATATGGACATCGGTATCTTCATCCGGCTCCAATAGAACAGCAACCGTGATGGCGGAGGTGTGAACGCGTCCCTGAGCTTCTGTTTCAGGCACTCTTTGAACCCTATGCGTGCCGCCTTCATGCCTCAGCAATCGATAGACGTTTTGCCCCGACATGACCATGACGAATTCCTTGTAGCCGCCCATGTCTGTGGGAGTACTGGAAAGGAGTTCATACTTCCAGCCCATTTTATCAGCAAACATCTTATACATACGGGCGCAATCAGCAACAAACAACGACGCTTCATCGCCGCCTGTACCAGCGCGGAGTTCGACGATCGCGTTCTTACTGTCGTTGGGATCTGGAGGCACCAGAAGATTTTTCAGATTAGCTTCCCCGTCGAGGATCTGGCTTTGCAACGATACAATCTCTTCGCGGAGCGCATCAGCGAAAGCGGGATCTTTTTCCTGCTTCACCATAGCTTCTGCATCTTCAAGATCTTGTCGCGCACGGATGAGCGCATGAAAAACATTCCTGACCTCGGAGAGGTAGGAGTGCTCCTGTGCGAGCTCTTTGTAACGGGATTTGTCAGATAAGACAGCCGGATCTCCCAACTGCCGCTCCACCTCTTCAAGGCGATCAACAAGCTTTTTTGCTTTTACTTCCATGATATCCTAAAGAAACGAGCAGTGTTGGGAATACGATCTCGGCTGATAGAGCTTATTTTAGATTTTTTTGGACTTAGAAGGCTTCTTATCGAAAGCTTCAGCGTCTTCTTCTACATCCTTTTTAACGCTTTCATTTTTAGCCTGGTAACGCTTACGGAACTTGTCAACACGTCCTTCAGCGTCGACGAGCCCTTTGGAACCTGTAAAGAAAGGATGGGAAGAGGAGGAGATGGAAATCCTGCATACAGGATACTCTTTCCCTTCAAAAACTTCTTTTTCATCTGTCTTCAGAGTCGATCCGCAGACAAAGCGGTGTCCTGTCGAGGAGTCGACAAACAGCACTTCTTGATATTCGGGGTGAACTTCTTTTTTCATGACACTTCTCCAGTCGGCCACTTAGATTTTCAAATAATAAAGGGCTATGCTACTCGAAGAAGCGATTAAATTCAAGGGAATTTAAATAGGGGGTGGCGAGTGAGAGAGGCGCTGTTTTTGAAACGGAGCCGCGCCTCGTGCCGGGCACCGATTATCCACTTCAAAGTCCTCATAGAGAAGAGCTTTCTTAAGTTCCTTGTTCATTGCAGCATCCCCCCACCCTTTCGGCGTGGAGACCAAATACTTCACCAAGCCATCAAATCCCTTGCGGATCGTTCAAGACAATCGGCATGTCCATAATAAAGATGGCCAAAATCTCGGTCACCCTATCCTTTCCTTTGAAGCATGGCAGATTGTCGCCCACTTCGACACTAAAGAGACCAAATCCCTCCGAGGAGAGACTTGCGCGGCGATTATCGTCTCCGACTTATGGACTGATCGGCACTTGAAGACACCCTGCTTCGATCCATTTTGGTGTAGTTCGTCGACCTCGCCGTTTTACCCGGTATTTTGCCAGCAGCAACTCTCCCGCTTTACCTGTCGCTTCGGATGCTTATTCCTTTTCAATCGCTAAGATACTCGTTTTTGCAATGGGATTCGGACGGGCCTCTGTCTCGTTGGGAAGTCAGACGCGCTTCACAATCATAAAAAAATGAATCTACATCACCAATTACAGACTACAAACACAAGACCGCCGAAACAATTTGATATTCTCACATGTTCTCAACAAAGAAAAGAACAGGGCTCTGTAAGTGAACACATCTCCGGGTTCTGGACTGGTTCTTTGACTTAAAATGGCAACCTCACGAAAATCGATATTCTTTTGACCCCATCGTTTCCTTAAGAGGAGCATCACACTATGGTTACGTTTCAAGACATCATCCGGCGGCTGACAAGGTTTTGGGAAGAACAGGGCTGTATCCTACAGCAAGGGTATGATCTGGAAGTGGGAGCCGGCACTTTCAATCCGGCCACCTTCTTTCGCTGCTTAGGGCCCGAACCCTACCGCGCGTGCTATGTGGAGCCTTCTCGACGCCCCACTGACGGTCGCTATGGCCTCAATCCAAACAGAGTACAGCACTATTTTCAATTCCAGGTCATGCTCAAGCCGGCCCCTCTCAATATTCAGGAGCTCTATCTCCAATCCCTGGAGGCTGTCGGCTTCAACTTAAAGGAGCACGATGTCCGCTTTGTCCACGATGACTGGGAGTCCCCCACGCTTGGAGCTTCAGGTCTTGGCTGGGAGGTGTGGATGGATGGCATGGAGATCACCCAATTTACCTACTTTCAAAACTGTGGCGGACTTCCCTTGAAGCCCGTCACCGGTGAATTGACCTATGGACTCGAAAGACTTGCCCTCTATATCCAAAAAGTGGAGAGCATTTTTGATATTCAGTGGACCGGAGATATCACCTATGGGGATATTTACCAGCAAAGCGAGTACGAGTGGAGCCGCTACAACTTCGAGGAATCAGATGCCAGACTTTGGCTCCAGCATTTTGACGCCTATGAAAAAGAAGCCTCCCTTCTTGTGGCAAAAGGTCTTGTTATCCCCGCCTACGATTTTGTGATGAAGGCCTCTCACGCGTTCAACATGCTCGATGCTAGAGGCGTGATCTCCGTTACGGAACGAACATCCTATATAGCCCGGGTCAGGCAGCTTGCCTGTGATGTCGCCAAAGCGTATTTGCTATCTCGAGAAAAGCAAAAATTCCCCCTGATGCCCAGGTTCAAGGGGATCAGGGAAGAGGTCCCTGTCAAGTTAACCCCCAAAGAACGACTCCCGGAAGAGTTGATGGACGCTTCAAGCGATGAAAAAATGGACTATCTGCTTGAAATTGGGTCTGAAGAGCTCCCCGCATCCTTCATCGAGCCGGCATTAGAGAGCTTGCAAGGAAAACTGAGGGCGCTCTTTGATAAGGAGAACATACCCTACACGGCCATCGAGATGTATGGCACCCCTAGAAGACTTGCCGCCTGCGTCAAAGGGTTATCGCTCGCAAAACCAGCCCGGACGGAGGAAAGAAAGGGGCCGGCCAAGGAATCCGCTTTTGACGCGGACGGCTCCCTAAAGCCGGCTGGACTAGGATTTTTCAAAGCCGTTGCCGCAAAACCACTTGCCCTACAAGAGATCGCTGCCGGCCGTCACCCTAAAGTCCGGCTCCGGGAGATCGGAGGAAAAGAGTACCTCTTTGCCACAATACAAGAGGATAGCCGCCCCACCACCGATATTTTGATGGAAACCCTGCCGGACATCATCTTAGGGATCGACTTCCCCAAAAAAATGCGCTGGTCGGATCTCGATATCTCTTACGCGCGCCCTCTCCGCTGGATCGTCTCTCTTTTCGGCAATCATATCGTTCCCTTCACTGTCGGGAATATCACGGCCGGAAGGGAGTCGACAGGACACAGCCAGCTTCACCCTTGGGCTTTTGCACTCGTCAAATCCGAAGATTACCTCCCCATCCTTAAAGATCACAAAGTGATCGCCGATATTGCCGAAAGAAAGAAAATCATCGCCAAAAAAATCCGGGAGATCGAGGAGTGTCAGGGAGCTGTTGCGGCAGAGAAGGAAAAAGTCTTAAACCAGGTAGTTAATCTGGTAGAGTGGCCGGAACTTTTAACGGGCACTTTCAAAGCAGAATATTTGAAGGCGCCCACAGAAGTTCTCATTTCTGAAATGGTGGAGCACCAAAAATACTTTCCTCTCATCAAAAAGGACGGAACACTTAAAAGTTGCTTCATCATCACTGCCAACACGCGGCCGACAGATAAAGTAAGAGAAGGCAATGAACGCGCACTATCCCCAAGACTAGCCGATGGCCTGGCACTCTTTGAGGCCGATCTGAAGATTCCCTTGCACGAGTTAAATGAAAGGCTCAAAAGTATCACCTTCCAAAAAGACTTAGGAAGCGTCTTTGCAAAGGTAGAACGCCTCACCAGGCACGCAGCCCTCATCCAGCAAAAGCTTGGCATCAGCACCCCCGAGCAATGCGCCCGAGCCGCTCTTTTATCCAAGTGCGATATCGCCTCCCGGATGGTGTTTGAGTTTCCCGAGCTGCAAGGCACCATGGGGCGCCACTTCGCTTTAGCGCAAGGCGAGACAGCCGAGATTGCCCACGCCATCGAAGAACATTGGATGCCAAAAGGAGAAGCTGCGCCACTACCCTCAACCCCCACAGGGATCGTCATCTCTCTCGCCGAAAAATTTGACAATCTCCTTGGCTCGGCTCTTGTCGGACTGAAGGCGACCTCCTCAAGCGACCCTTACGCCTTGCGCCGTCAGGCTCTCGGCCTGATCAAAATCCTGATCGCAAACTCTTTGAAACTGCCGCTCCGAGAATTGATGCAAGATCTAATCGATCACTTCCCTCTGGAGCTTAGAAAACGAAAGGAAGGCGCCGTCGATGAGGTACTGGAATTTTTGATGAATCGCATACGGACTGTTTTTTTGGAATTCGGCCTCTCCAAGGACGCAATCGAAGCCTCGGCATCGATTGGCTTCAATGACGTCTACGACAGCTTTTTAAAAGCCAAAGCCTTCCAGAACTTCAGAGAAAAAGAGGGGCGCTTTTACAAATTATTTGAAGTCTATAAAAGGGTCAAAGGACAGCTTACCAGCCAAAAGAGCATAAACTTTTCAGAGGCGCTATTAGAAGAGCGGGCGGAGATTGCCCTTCATAAACTTCTGCAAACGACCGAAGAGCCATTTCACTCAGCCGTCTCCTCAGGGCGCTATGACGAAGCCTACAGGATGATCGCGGAAATCCAGCCTGCTCTGGCAACCCTCTTTGACGAAGTGAAAATCATGGCAGAAGATCCAAAAATTCAGGGAAACCGACTTGCTCTTCTCCAGCTTGTGTTTGACCGCTTTAGCAAACTGCTCGACTTCAGTAAAATCAGGGAGTAGCCAAGCTGATTCTTCAATTCTTCTCCAAGGGGCAATTGCGTCATTTTGAGCGGAAACAGCCGGTTATTTTTTTGGAAAGTGTCTCGAGGCCCCTTTACCAACATTTGAGACGCTTTCGTTATAGAATAGGCAAAAACTCACTGATGGCGGCGTTCAAAATCCAAAGCCTCCATGCAATGCTACTCCCGGTGTAAAGCGGCAATAGATTCTATGCCTTCCAAACCCCATAGCAGGCTGACTTATTTCAAGCTGAATAAAGGATTTAAAGTGGCTGGCATGCCTGAATTCATATCCCAAAACCCCCTCTAAAGTTATATTTCCATATTCAGTTGTTCTGCCACCGAATGGCCCACCCATAGGAACTGAAGCGAGATGATATCCTAATCCAGGACCCACGCCATAATAGAGTTGATGTTGTTTTTCTGGCTGAGGATAAAATAAAAACAGACCTTTTAAAGAAGCATAGTTAACGAAGACTACAGAGCCTAGATTCGCTGATAGATCAAACCCATGATTATCTCGCTGAAATCGCGTGCCAATCCCGCAGCTGGGTAAAACAACTGCAGAATTACCCGGAGGATGCGCTGCACCTAACTTGATATAATACAGAGACGATCGTGTTTCTTGATCGGAATGCAGGATAGATGAAATCAAAATCAACAGCAGAAGCAGATTTCTTAAGTTAAACATTTTAATCCTGTTTTTTAGAAAATAAAATACCAAAAAACATACGATACATTCAACTACAAACAATTATATAAAAAGAAAATATCCTCGAAGTCTTTCCACAGCCTCCAGCCTTAAAGCCTGTCCTAAAACTGAAATCGTATGATTCGTGAGCCCTCCGAGCGCACGCATCAAACGAGGAAGCCCCCACATCATCGCCGGAGGCAACCATGACAGAGCGCTATACCGAAAGTATCTCGGAATTTAGCAAGAGGGCTTTGACAAACTTTCGGTATAGCTATCCATAGGGAGCAAGACAGTCCCTGCATAGCGTGGATTAAACAAACGAGAAAGGTGTAAACCGTACCGTCAGAAGAGATGGAAACGATTCAACCTTCCCGCAGAGAATTTCAACTAATCCATCTCACAGTCATGATGTGCATAGGAAATCTACCCTTTCAGGGCAGGAAGCGACCGCTCTTCTTGTCAGGAACCACACACGAAATCTTCCCTCCAAAATAATGGCGTCGCCTGGCAATAAACCGATAGCCGAAGTTGTAGAGACAAGATGGCAGGAAAGAAATTAGCCCCGGCAGGGCAAAGCCGCCCCCGAGCAGCCACAAGACGCGAAAAGCAGCCTTGCCAAGGGTGTGGATTTTTTCATCATTCCCCTGAAAATCCTCGATCAGGATGACGCTATCCAACCCCCTAATTTCCTGAGGAAGGCCCCGAAGAAACTTCTCTGCAGTCTTTCCCTGCAGAGGAGCGAAGAAGAACTTCTTTTTTTTGTCATGGCGCATCACAAACTGCACTGAGAGATCGCAAAAGCCGCAGGTGCCGTCATAGAAAATCAGATGCCACCTCTCACTACTCATTTTCATGAATGCCTCTCTCAGTTTTTATAGCGTTTCTCCGACCCGTCAAGATACCGTATTTTAGGCTCTTGCCTTTTTACTTCCTCGAACTCCTTCAAGAGGCGAAAAGCTTCCTCTTCGCTTAGATGGCCGCTCTGGATCTTGACGCGGATACTCTCGCGCCTGTCCATCCAGCTTCTGTCCAAAAGCTTTTGCATGGCTTCAAAAAAGGAGGGTTCAGCTCGTGAGGGGTCGCCGCTTTTGGAGAGAATTTCCTGCAAAAGGGCTTCCAGTTCGCCATTCTGAAGCGATGTTGAGAACTTGAGCAAATTCATAGTCCCCTGAGAGCTCATCTCATGGATCTTCTGATAAAGCTGGCGGCAGAGGGGGGTGTTAAAGTGATCCTGGGTGATATTTTGCGCAGCAATACTTAAGTGGGTCGGACCCTTCGGCATCAAGAGCAAAAGCCAACGGATAAAATCGGACTCTAAAATGAAATGCGGATCGATCTTGGCAACCCCGGCCAAAGAGGTTCGCTGGTGTAAGAGGACGGGCTTTTTCTCGATCTGCCGCGTGATAAGATTTTCTGGAAGCTTGGCAAGAAAGGAGAGCTTTTTCAAACTCTCATGGATAATGATTTCACTCTCCCATTTGTTGATCATCGAAGCGATCTCGTCGACAACTCTCTTTTTGACTGCCGGAGAACTTAAGTCCGCCCCTTTAGCCATTCTTCGGAACAAAAAGTCCAGATAGTCTTCGGCATCCTCCAGCTTTTTGGCGAAGGCATCCCTGCCCCATTTGCGCATAAAGCTATCAGGGTCTTCCCCCTTTTCCAGCGAAACGACTTTCACTTCCACGCCCATCTTCAAAAAGAGATCGCCCACCTTGGTGGCAGCCTCTCCGCCCGCGTCATCGCCATCAAACGAGAGGTAGACGGTGACAACTCCGAGACGCTGCAGCTCCTTGGCATGCTCTTCACCAAACGCTGTTCCTTGCGAGGCAACCGCAAAGTCGAAACCTTCATCAATTAGGCGCAGGGCGTCGATCTGCCCCTCGACAATGAGTGCTTTTCTCTCTTTGGCGATCCTTCTTCTGGAGTAGTTAAGCCCAAAGAGGAGCTTGGATTTTTTAAACAGCTTAGTCTCGGGGGAGTTGATATATTTGCCTCCGAACGTCCCCTCCTTGAATTTACGTGCGGAAAACCCTATCACATAACCGCTGGGATGGTGGATGGGGAATGTGATCCGGTCAAAGAAAAACTCGCGTCTGGCCGGAGCTTTTGACAAAAGACCCGCTTCTTCGAGCAGATCTCCCGAAAAGCCGCGCTTGTTCATGTAGTTCTGAAAAAGCTTAGGCTCATTGATGGAAAGACCTAAGCGGAACTTCTTGATGAACTTCACGGTAAGCCCCCGCTCCTGGAGATAAAGGGCTGCCTTACGGCCCTCTTCGGTGTGCACCAGCATGAATTCGAAATATTGGCACGCCGACTCCAGCACTTCACGGAGGCGGGCTTTATTCTCTGCTTCCGTCACATCCTCTTTTTCAATCGCGACTAAAGCGACATGGTACCTCTCAGCTAAGCGTTCAACAGCCTCCGTAAAGGAAAGACGCTGGTGCTCGAGCAAAAACTGGATGGCGTCTCCATGGGCTCCGCAGCCAAAGCAGTGGTAGTGGCCATCGCTTTTATCTAAGATAAAAGAAGGGGTCTTCTCGTCATGGAATGGGCAAAGCGCTTTATAGACTGCCCCCTGTTTTTTCACCTCGATATGCTGGGAAACAACATCGACAATATCGACTTTATTCCTCAGATTCTCAAGGCTCTCTCTGCTGTATAGAGCCATTAAACCCTCAGTAATAGAAACTTACTTCCCGTTGAATTTTCCACTTCAAATTCTTACGGGGATTATATTGAAGCGAATTATAGCAGCATCAGCCAATATCTGCTTAAAAAAGCTGCCCTCCCCCCACTTTCTTGAGAGATTTTGAGCAAAACAAATATTGGATTCAATCAAGGAGCGAGGGTGCGCAAGCACCCACATACTCCAATACTATAATAACACATGCAAGAGACCGAAGCTCATTAGCGGCCTCGGATTGTGGATTTTCCGCAAAACATTGACAAACAACACTATTAAAGTTGACAATCCTCAACTGAAGATTTTTAGTTAAACAGCCGCTCCCAAGGAAAATATGAACCCGATTCATCACACTCCCCCCCTTCAAAATCAAAGACCTTTAAAAAGGAGCCATCACGAAAGTCCTCCCAGAAGAATTTCTGATGAAAGCAATACAACGGAATGGGACAGCAATCCTCTCCCCCGGATGGAAGATGATCACGAGCCTCCCCCTCTTAACTCCAAAAGGGCGAAGTGCCTTTATGCCGATGATAACAAGCTCTTGAGGACGATGATGAGCAAAATGCTCGCTACGCTTGATATCGAAGCGGATATTGCCAACGAGGGAAATGAGGCCTTCGAGCTGTTGAATAAAAACAGAGGTCAATACAGCTTCACGATCTTCGATATGGAGATGGGAGAAGGAGAGATGAACGGTCACATTGCCATCAAGCGCTGGAGACAGAAAGAAGAAGAGAGCAAGATGGAGGCTCTTCCAATGTATATTTTAACAGCCAACAGCGATCAGTCCATGAAATCGAACTGCCTCACATGCGGCGCCACCGATGTCTTGTCAAAACCCATATCCCGAGAGAAGCTGAAAGAGATTGTAAAGAAGCATCTGCCGCCAACACTTCCGGAAAGGCACTCCTCATCCTTGCACGCGAACAAATCGAATTAACGCATCAGCGCATCCATGAAGTCGTCATCTCTTTTGCTTGGCCAATAAGACTCGTCGTCATCGCTGGAGACGTCGCGTACTTTGCTGTCTTGGTAAATCGAATTGTAGGGATAGTAGCGTTTATAAGGATCATATCCTGCCGGCCTATCTCTCTCGCAGCAACCGGAATCGCTCTCTTCCCCGCGCTCGCATCGCTTGCAGTCCGCACCATCGTGTGCGGCCAGCGGTTCTACGTAAGCGGCAAACATCACCGAAAGACAAGGAAAGAAAATATAGCGCACTGGGGTCACCACCTTTTAAAGATGCTCACTGTTAAACACTTAAAAAATTTCTTTAGTCAACAAACCGCATCATCCCCTTTTTTCCCATTCGTTGCAAGCGCCAAAAAAACGATGCACAGCAGCAAGCGGATGTGCTACTCTTTTTTTACCTTTTGTCTGGGGCATTGATCAATTAAAAAAACGGATAACTTCCCATAGATATGGAAGAGCTAGTCGGCACTATAGAACGAATCACTTACCAAAGCCCTGAAACAGGCTATACTGTCTTGCAGCTGCTCGTCAAAAAGGCAACCAAACCGTTAACCGTCGTCGGCACCATGCTTTCAGTGCAGTGCGGTGAGACGATCCGAGTCAAAGGTTTCTACAAAAGCCACCTTGTGCATGGCAGGCAGTTCGAAGCGAAAGAGCACGCCGTCGAAATGCCCCAGGACATTACCGGAATCACCAAATACCTAGGCTCCGGACTCATCAAAGGCATTGGGCCTGTGTTCGCAACCCGTATCGTGGACGCGTTCGGCGAAGAGACTCTCAGCATCATTGACAACACTCCTGAACGTCTGCTAGAGGTTCAGGGAGTGGGCGAGAAAAGGCTGAAAGCAATCAACGCGTGCTGGTCTGAGCAGAAGAGCATCCGCGAGCTGATGATTTTTTTGCAGACCTACAGCATCAGTCCCTCTTTTGCCTTCAGGATATTCCGTACTTTTGGGGCGGAATCGATTCAGAAAGTTAAAGAAAACCCCTATCTTTTGGCGCGGGAGATTGTTGGAATCGGCTTTAAAAGCGCCGATTCGATCGCCACTAAAATTGGGATCAGTAAACAGTCGCCTCTGCGCATCGAATCAGGCATCCACCATGTCCTGTTCGAAGCCGCCGAAGGAGGGCACAGCTGCCTTCCCGTCAGTCATTTCCTTCCCGTGGCCGAGGCCATGCTTGAGGTGGACCGGTCAATTATCGATCAAACCATGCAGGCTCTTGCCAAAGAAAAGAAGCTGATGATCCAAGATCTGCCAGTCGAGGGCAATCCGGAGCCGTATGTTTGGACACCCTCTTATTTTCTTTCCGAGGCAGGCATCTCCAAAGAGCTGAGGCGTCTTCTATCGGCTCTCTCGAACTTGCGCTCTGTCGATAAGGAAAAGGCCCTTGAATGGGTTCAGAAAAAGCTATCGATTGAACTTGCCGCCAAGCAAAAGGAAGCTGTCAGCGCAGTTCTTAGCGACAAAGTCCACATTATCACCGGCGGTCCAGGAACAGGAAAAAGCACTATTACAAAAGCCATCTTGGCCATTTTGTCCCATTTAACCGAAAAAATCGTCCTGGCAGCACCGACGGGGCGCGCCGCAAAGCGGTTATCTGAAATTACCGGAAGAGGGGCCAAAACAATACACAGTCTGCTGGAGTTTGACTTCTCTCAAGGGGGCTTTAAAAGAAACCGCAAAAACCCCTTGGATGCCGAGCTTATCATAGTCGATGAATCCAGCATGATCGACACGCTTTTGATGTACCAGCTTCTCAAGGCTATCCCTGACGAGGCGCGTCTTGTGCTCGTCGGCGACATCAACCAGTTGCCAAGCGTGGGCGCTGGAAACGTTTTGAAAGATCTGATCGCTTCAAGAGCCATTTCAGTCACGCATCTCAACGAAATTTTCCGCCAGGCGCAAGGATCCAGAATCGTCACGAACGCCCACAAGATAAACGAAGGGATCTACCCTGATATTCAAAACAGGAGTGGAAGCGACTTCTATTTCATCGAGGCCAAAGAACCGGAGGATGTTCTTAAAGAAATCATCACCTTAGTTGTCGACAGGCTCCCGCAAAAGTTTGGGTTCAAAGCACGGGAGGAGATTCAAGTGCTTTCTCCAATGAAAAAAGGGGTCGTTGGGACATACAGCCTAAACGAGGTTCTTCAGGGTGAGTTGAACAAATCCGACAAAAGCCTTATTCGCCAGGGAGCAACTTTCAAAGAAGGCGACAAGGTGATGCAGATGCGCAACAACTACAAAAAGGAAGTCTATAACGGCGACATCGGCTATATCCAATCGATTGACGCCATTGAAAAGGAAGTTATTGTCGCCTTTGATGACAAACCTATCACCTACGACTTCATGGAACTCGACGAACTCATGCTCGCCTATGCCGTCTCTGTGCATAAATATCAGGGCAGCGAATGCCCCTGCATCGTGATGCCCATTCACACAACCCACTTCAAGCTGCTGACCCGCAACCTGCTTTACACTGGAGTCACCAGAGGCAAAAAGTTAGTTGTCTTGGTCGGTTCAAAAAAAGCTCTCGCCATCGCTGTGCACAATGATGAGGTGAAGATGCGCCACACTGGACTTAAACAGGCGATGACAGCCCTCCATTTTCATAAGCTATGAGACGAAAGAAAGGAAAATCCGGCCTCTTTCTCGGCCTCTTCGTCACCTTCTTGCTCCTGATTCTTGAACTCTCCTATGAGACGCTTAATACTTATGAACCGGAGCAGGCGGAGCCCCCCAAATTACTTTCCGCACAGCTCGGCGACGACCTAACACAAACGATTCTCTCGGCCATTGGATCCGCAAAGGAGTCCGTACACCTCTCGGTTTTCAATCTTTCAGATCATAAAGTGATCAGCGCCCTGAACAAAAAGGCCGCCGAGGGTGTGCCGGTATTTCTCTACACCGATGCTAACGCTTCATGGCAAGGAATTAAATCCCTTAAAAAAAACATCCGTGTCCACCTCTGGAAAAAGGGTGCTCTGATGCACCAAAAAATTCTCTTGATTGACCAAAATGCCGTCTATCTCGGGTCGGCCAATTTTTCGTGGAGATCGCTGAACATACACAGAAATTTGGTACTTGCCTTCAAAAGCCCGGATGCTGCCAACTTTCTTTTGACACACCTTGAAAACTCTGATAAGGGAAAAGAATTTCAAGAGGAGTTCAGTAAAATGATTGTTGTCGGCGGCCAACGGGCTAAACTCATCCTATTTCCTTCCAAACAGGACAAAGTCAGGGAAGTTCAAAAGTTGATTGACGGGGCAAAAAAAACGATTCGGATCGCGATGTATACGTGGACTCGGGAAGACTTCGCCCAATCGTGTGCCAAAGCAAAACAGCGGGGCGTCGATGTGGAAGTGGTGCTCGACAGATCCGTCATCCAAAGAACGCCAAACCCTGTAATACAAGCACTTGTAAAGGGGCGTGTGCCAACCCTGATCTATCAGGGCCCCGGGCTTTTACACCATAAGTTCCTCTATGTCGATAGCACTAAACTATTGACCGGATCTGCGAACTGGACCAAGGCCGCATTTACCCAAAATCGCGAATCGAATATCTTACTTGAGGAACTAACCCCAGAACAAAAAGAGACGTTGGAAAAGCTATGGCAGGATCTGAAACAGGAATCAAAACTTCTCCAATGAAAATCGCACTGATAGGCTACGGAAAGATGGGACGAGCGATCGAATCCCTCGCGATGGAAAAAGGGATTGACGTCACCGGAAAAGTCGACCCCCTCACCCCCTTCAAAGACATCTTCCCGCAAACCCTTCAGCAAGCCGACGTCTGCCTGGATTTCAGCCACCCCGACAGCGTCAAAGAAAATATCCGGGAAGCTGCGGCGCTCGGAAAGTGCCTCGTTGTAGGCACCACAGGGTGGTATGACCAGATACCGGAAGTTAAAAGAATTGTCAAGGCATCCAACATAGGCCTTATCTACTCGCCCAATTTCTCCCTGGGAGTCAATCTGTTCGTCAAGCTGGCCGCGAAAGCCGCCGAACTCTTCAACCCATTCCCCGAGTTTGATATCGGAGGTTTTGAGATACATCACAACCAAAAAGCCGATCTTCCCTCAGGAACCGCGGAACTTGTCTGCGAGACGCTCCTTAAACATGCTCCAAGGAAGCAGTCAGTCGTTTATGGCTCCAAGAAAATTAAAGATCCGGAGCGGGAGATACACTACCCCTCGCTAAGAATCGGCCACGTCCCCGGTACGCATGAAGTCATCTTCGACTCTCCCGCCGAGACGGTAACCATCTCCTGCGTGTCGAGAAACCGGCAAAGCTTTGCCATGGGTGCGCTGCTGGCAGCAAGCTGGATCAGGGACCGCAAAGGATTTTTCACCTTTGACGATATCATCAACCAGATTTTGAAGGACAAACATGGGATTCATTAAAGGCGTTATCACAGCACTTGCCACCCCATTTGATCAAAATGGCGAAATTAATCTGGATGCTTTCAGGACACATATCCGCCTGCAAAAACAAGCGCAAGTGGCAGGCATCGCCATTTTAGGAACCACCGGCGAGGCGCCCACATTAACCCATGAAGAGCGGTCTATTCTCATCAAAGTGGCAAAAGAAGAGACGCAAGGATCGCTTCACCTGATGGTGGGAACGGGATCATATTCCACCCGATCGGCCATCCAAATGACTTCCGAAGCCTTCGAGATGGGAGCCGACTCAGCGCTCGTCGTCGCACCCTACTACAACAAGCCCCCTCAGGAAGGTCTTTGCCGCCATTTTCAGGAGATAGCAAGACAATCACGCGGCCCGATTGTCATCTACAATATTCCCGGCAGATGCATGGTCAACGTCGATAACAGCACCATCATGCAGCTTCTGGATGAACAAAACGTCGCTGCCATTAAAGAGTGCACGGGAAATGTCCCACAAGCGCAGGAGCTCATATTCAAAGCAAAGCAAAAAAGACCCGACGTCTCCATTCTCTCCGGCGATGACAGCGGTGCAATCCCCTTGATTGCTATGGGAGGAGATGGCCTGATCTCCGTTGCGAGCAACATTATCCCCAAAGAGATCGTCCTGATGACCACGTACGCCCTCACGAGCCGCTTCAAAGAAGCAAGAGAAATCTTGGCCAAATATTTCCCCCTCATCCAATCTCTTTTTATAAAAACCAATCCCATCCCCCTTAAATGCGCTATGAACATGATGGGACTCATGGCCGGCCCTGTAAGACTACCTTTAACAGACCTCTCTCAACCACTTGTAAACGAACTTAAAAAAGAACTAGAAACCCTCCACCTCATTAAACAGCATGGTAAAAGCCAATCCGCACCTCAAGAACTTAAAAGGGAGCTATCTTTTTCCCGAGATTGAAAAAAGAAAGCGCCTTTTCTTAGAATCCAATCCAGGCAAGAGCCTCATCAGTCTAGGGATTGGAGATACGACAACCCCTCTGCCGCGAAGCATCGTTGAAGCCATCAGTGCTGCATCCGAAGAGATGGGGCAGGAAAAGGGGTACTCCGGTTATGGACCATCTTTCGGCCTTCAGGAACTTCGGCAAAAGATCGCCCAAGTCATCTACAAAGGAGTCGTCAAACCGGATGAAATCATCATATCCGATGGCTGTAAACCCGACATTGCCCGCGTCTTAATGCTCTTTAACAAGCAGGCTAAAATCGGCATACAAGATCCCGCTTACCCTGTCTATGTCGATGCAAGCGTCATCACAGGACAAGGAGGCCCCTTCGACGAAGGTAAGGGCATCTACTCCCAACTGCATTATATCCCCTGCCCCGAAAAAAACGGGTTTGTTCCGGATATCGACTCTTGTCCGCCGCTCGATGTCATCACGATCATCTCGCCCAACAATCCCACCGGGGTAGTATATACTAAAGAAGAGCTCAAGAGAGTTGTCGACTTTGCAAAGAAGCACAAAAGCGTCATTCTCTTCGACGCAGCCTACAGTAGCTATATCCAAGGAGAAAGCCTGCCCAGGTCCATATTCGAGATCGAAGGGGCTAAAGAGGTAGCGATAGAGCTTAACTCATTCTCGAAGATGGCCGGATTTTCGGGACTCCGCCTCGGTTGGACAGTCGTTCCGAGCGAACTTCACTATGAAGACGGCACAGCGGTCAAAAAGGATTTTGAGAGAATCATAAGCACCTGTTTCAACGGTGCCTCGATCATCACGCAGAAGGGTGGAATCGCGGCGTTGTCTGAGAAAGGAATGCAAGAGCTGGCCCTAATTAGAAAAGGCTACCTTGAAAACGCCGCCCTCTTGAAGAAGGGGCTTGAGTCGCTTCACTTTCATTGCTATGGCGGCGATCACGCCCCTTACGTCTTTGCGAGAAAGGACGGAGGTAAATCATGGGAGCTGTTCGACAAATTCCTGAACCAAGGCGGACTGATCACGACACCCGGTAGCGGCTTTGGGCCTTCAGGGGAAGGGTATCTTCGCTTCAGCGCTTTTGCAAAACACGATGAGATTATCGAAGCTGTCTCGCGGCTTAAAAGTATTGTATAACCCGAAAGCGCCTCAAATTTTGAACCCCTTTCGGTATATCGTCACGGCTTGTGGACTTAAAGCCCACAAGCCGGCGTACTGAGCGCACTTAAGTGGGCGTTCTGGACGTGATCTGCATTCTTTGAAATCCGGACCAAATGACGCCTGGAAGCTTTCCTTTTTTGATCTGCCGGTGCAGCTGGGAAGGCAAGTGGATGTGGTGATACACTTTGTTTCCATCCAGTTCAAATCCTTGATGGAAGGGGCTTTTCTCCACACTTTTCTTCACTTTTTTCCCGTTGTCATCTTCAATGACCAGTCCTCTTGCCGAGCCGAGTAAACTGGCGGTCGTACCGACTAGCGCGTCCTGCATCCCTTGTGGCAGATCCTTGAAAATTCCGATCAGCGAATCGAGTGGTTCAACGGCTCCGGCATCCACAAGTGGTGCTATAAACAGGTGGGGCGTTTGATTACAGGCGCCTTTCTTACAAAAGGCCCTGTCAGCCCAATCCTGCACTGTATAAGCGCAGTTCTCCCAAGCAAACTGGAATACGAGATTGCCTTCACGCCCTTTTTGGATATCGGTCCTTATCTGCTCTAAGTACTTTCTTCCTTTGGCTTCACTCACAATCCTAGGATGCGCTGCCTGCTGTCTGATGCCAGAATAGCTCGGGTTAGGATCAGGATAGACAATTTCCGCGGGCACGGTATTGCTGACGAAACTTAAGAACTCAAGCGCTCCCTGAGGAAAGCGCGTGGCGTACTTACCGAACGGATAATAGCCATACGTGCCATCTCCCTTAGGTATCGCCACTTCGCAATACCCGTGGCAGTCGTCGATGCGGAGGCGGTCATTTTGTTTGGCGGCAAGCGAAACGACAACCCACTCACCATCTTGAATATCCCTCTTAAGATCGAATCGCTTCTTCAGCTCCTCTTTGGTGAGCGTCTCGAACTCCGGCAGATTTTCCCACCAGTTCGGTTGCGTCAAATTCACAGGTTCCCACTCTTGTTTCAGCTCATTGTAAGAGGCCATTTTATGATAGTTCCAGCGGATAAAGCCATTTGGGCCAGTAAAATAGTAATCGCCCGGACCGTAATTTTTGTTGTACATATCTTTAAAAATCGCCTCGACCGTATTTTGGTGGCCATCACCAAAAATCACGGTCGCCTTGGGATCCAAAACGGAAAATTCCATTCCGTCAAACGGCATCGTCACTGTCTTACTACGTTCAGCTCCCTGGACGGAAATCTTGAGCGGCACGTTATAGGCGAACCGTCCTATCGAACCGCAGATATAAGAGGCTTTGAGCCTTTTCGAAAGTTCCGGGTATTCGATATATACATCCGGAGGATTTAAGTAGCGGATGGTTGCGCTGAAGTACTCCTCCCTTAAAACCGGATCCTTCTCCAGCATTCTGACAAATTGAGGATAGCAGGCAACTTCTTTCAGCCTTTTGAGATCTTCTTCATGAAGGTTTTTATCATCCCCGGCAAACTGCCACAACTTTTCCTTATAACCCTTGGCTAGCTCTGAAACTTTTGAAAACGCGTCGGAATCAGGCTCAGGTTTCTTATCCCACCCGCCATGTTCTTCACCGATCCGGTATTTCAATGCAGTAATCTTTCTTTTAAGAAGGTTTTTTTCAGAAACTCCGTCGTACATGCTGGAGTCTTTAATTGCTTTTCTGGCTGCCGCAGCCACCTTCAGAACGATTCGCAACTTTTTTCCGGGCTGTTCCAGCTTAAGCGGCTCCTGCTCTATTGCATCGAATACTTTGTGAACCGCACTGGCGATATTTTTTAGCCGAGGAGTGTCTAAATCAAACAGCCAGCGTATGATACGCATGAACCAGCCCTCTACGTACCAATGGCCCGATTTAGTCACATTCACCTGCTGGCCGGTCCGCAAAGCGTAGGAAAACTCTTTAAGACTTTCATCTATCTTCAACATTCGAATCCTTTAATTAACTAATATAAATACAGGACTAAAAAACGGTTTATTATACACCACCTCCATTTTTGGATATACCGAAATAAACTCAAAATTTGAGATCTTGAGCACGTTTCAGCATCATTTTTTCATCTCTTTACAGAGAGTTGCTGCGACTCCCACGAAATTTTTATTTACTTCCAAGAGCCGTCCTGAAAGGGCGCCTACAAGATCGATTCATTGCACCACGCTGACGTATACCAAAAGAGTTTCAAAAATTGTTTTTCAGCAAAGAGGAGGCTCCCCAAGATTGAAAGATCACAAGTCACCTAATATTAGATTTCAATCCCGAGGCTTTCTCAAAGCCCCCATGCCAAATTTTGATAGGCTTTCGGTATAACAGAACAATACATCACTATTGCTTTTGGAACTGAAGCGATACTACAAGCGTATCACCCCTTGAAGGCATAAGCTGCCAAGATCGGTTTTTCCAGAGAGAACGCGGAGATTATCGGCCATGGACACATCAGCCTTCTCATGCGAGTGACCGGAGAGTACGAGCAGAGATTTATCAGGATATGCCCTCGCTGCCTTCGATAACATCTGACCTACCGCAGTGGACACAAAGTGAGGCCCCCAATTGTCATCGCATATCTTGCCCTCGTAAAGACACGCTTCCCTGAAGGGAGAAGAGTGCGTTAAAAAAACCACTGTTTTAAATTGATCCAAGGCTTTCATGAGCACAATCTCGGCGCTTAAGGCGGACTTATGTCCCAGCTCCTGCAACTTCCCTTCCAGATCCTTCCCTTTCAGCTTCTTCAATTCCTCAATAAAGAGGTAATCGTTGAGCATGATGGTTGAGGCCAGAAAATTGCCGGTTCGCGCATCGCTCCAGCCATCATGTCCCACCAAAGCCACATCAGCGTTTAGCGGAATCGGATCACTGTAGGTGAGGTAGTGTAAATTTGCAGTTTTCATTGCCAAGGCCTTGGCAAGTTTACGGATTTTCTCGATCGACCCGTAATAAAAATCGTGATTGCCCAGTACAAAATAGAGGGGCCGTTCGATAATACCCTCTATCTCTTTGAGCACTTTGAGGGAATTGATCCCATTCACGATATCGCCTCCAATCAGAAGGCCATCAAACGCCTCATGGGAGAGTTGGCGGAAGAACAGCTTCCACTTCTCCTCAGGCATTGCGTCCAAATGCAAATCCGTCATCCAATAAAGAGATCGTGCAGCGCCGCTGCTAGCCGGAGAAAGAGAAATGTCGTGGGTAAATCCCTTAGCCATCAGTACCTTGTCAGGATTATTTGATACCGAAGAAACCTAAAAAAAGCGTGAATTTAATGCCAATGCTTATCATCGTAAGCTATTGGCCCAAAAAGAGGTTGTCGAATAGTTTTTTGCCTTTTATGGGCACTTTCCACCCTCTTTCTGGTCGCCAATCCTCATTTCAAATCTCTTCGCGATTTACCGAAACTGTTTCAAAACTCTGGATTGGGATATTTACAAAAACCCTTCTGCTAAATTTCGAGAGGTATACGGTATAATTTATTCTTGGCGAATATTCAACGCGCTTGGCACTATAGCCTATCTGCCGGTTCCAGCTCAATGGCATCCTTTCAGATACAAACAGTGACTTAGACACTTTCGGCAGATAGAACCGACTGATCTGCTATTTCAGGAAAGATTGATGAGCGCATTTATCCCACCATATCAAGTAAATTCGCTTGATGAAAGCTTCGATTTCGAGGGCTCTTTCGCTCCTCCGCAACCTTCTTTTCTATGGCGAGGCTTTAAGGTAGTCGTCGGATTGATTACCGAGACCCCTCTCGCTGCCATTGGATTTATCATCGCTGGTCTTGTCATGACCGTACTATTTCCTCCGATCGCGGCCACCTGTTTCGCACTGGCTGCCGCGACCTTCTCGTCCAAGTTCCTGTGGAAGATATTATGTTTCACTGACTTATCAATCATCCACACGCTCGAAAGAAGAGCTGTTCAGTTCCAGGAGGAGCACCCCTTTTTGCAGGCAGCAGCTTTAGCGTCTGCCGCAGGACTCCTAATCATCTCACAAATCGCCTCGATAATAGCAGCTGTTCTGCTCGGTATTTTTAACGGCATCGTAGCAGAGGCCAACCACAGATTTGCCCTCGCAGAAAAGCACAGAGCATCCTCCGGTAAGGAAGATTCCCTGATGCGTGATGAGATCTTAAACTGCTAACGTTTTTCGCTTCACATGAATATACCGAAATTGTCGCAAAATTTGCTGCCTAGAAAAGAGCCCCAAAACTGAAAGACCATAAGTCACCTAATATTAGAAATATGAGGCAACTTACACTCTTCGATCTTGAGCCTTTCTCAAAGCCCCCATACCCAATTTAGAGATCATTTCGGCCTACGCCATACTGCCCTAAAAAAACCGCGCCTTTTTAGATATTGGAAGATCGGTTATAGTTAGTCTGCACCGTAAGAAATAAAAGAAACCGATTTTGAACAGACTCAAGACGGAGAGATAATTTGATCGATTTTTCAGCTGTTTTTGCCATAGCGACCATGCTGTTCATCATTTGCAATCCCATCGGGAACTCTCCTGCCATTTTGGCCATCATCAAAGATTTTCCCATCGAGAGGCAACGGGCCATCATGATACGGGAAGGGATTTTTTCCCTTCTGATCGCCCTATTTTTTCAGTTTTTTGGAGAATGGTTTCTCCATCTGCTCGATCTTAAGGATTACACCGTCTCCTTCTGCGGCGGCCTGCTTCTCTTTTTTGTCTCCCTCTCCCTCATTTTTCCAGTTAAGGGAGAAAGTTCAGGGGACAAAAAAAAACAAGAGCCTTTCATCGTTCCAATAGCAACGCCCTTGCTGACAGGCCCAAGCCTGATGGCGACAATCATGTTGAAATCGAGAGAGCTACCCGGCTTTCTGACCCTTTCAACCGGTATCTTAATCGCCTGGCTGGGAGTCATCCCGGTACTGCTGTTCACACCTTATTTGCAGAAGGTTTTGGGTAATAAGGGAGTCACCGCACTCGAGCAGTTTATGGGAATGGTCCTGGCGATGATTGCCATTCAGATGCTTCTTTCCGGCATCAAACTTTTTTTAGCCGCTG
The DNA here is from genome assembly GCF_900000175.1 of Estrella lausannensis. NCBI lineage: Bacteria > Pseudomonadati > Chlamydiota > Chlamydiia > Parachlamydiales > Candidatus Criblamydiaceae > Estrella > Estrella lausannensis. Next base: position 109,150 of record NZ_CWGJ01000028.1, on the reverse strand, counting down.
CCTAGACAAGGGCAACGGGATCGTTAACTAGAGGATAAATACATCATGACCTTAGCTTCACTCTCGCTAATCTTTTTTCTCATCATGGATCCCTTCGGCAACATCAGCTCATTCATTGACCAATTGAAGGGAACGAGCCGTTCGGAATACAAGAAGGCAGTTTTACGCGAAATGCTGTTTGCGGGCATTGTCATGCTTGTATTTGCCCTGATAGGAGAGTGGCTGCTGCAATTTTTACAACTGGGAGTTCCGACTGTTTATATCAGCTCTGGCGCCATCTTATTTCTGACCTCATTTCAAATTCTGTTTCCCTCCAGTAAAAGTCTGAGAAACAACCTTCCGAAAGAACCTCCCTACATCATACCGCTGGCCATCCCCCTGATTGCCGGACCCTCTCTTCTCGCAACCATCATGCTCTTCTCTCATGAAGAGGAGTTTTTCTTTGTGCTTTTAGCAATGGCTATTGCGTGGTGCCTTGGCCTGCTCATTTTATCATTTTCTCATGAAATCCGCTCATTTCTTGGAGAGAATGGGCTGCTGGCGGCGGAGAGACTGATGGGCATGATTTTGATTCTCCTAGCCATTCAGAGGGTGGCCGAAGGCGTGATTCTCTTCATCGAAACAATCCCGCATCATGGCTAATGTCAAACTTGTCATCGCCTATGATGGCAGCAACCTGTTCGGGTGGCAGAAAACCATAACCGGACCTAGCGTAGAAGAGGAGCTTGAAAAAGCGCTTCAAACTATATTGAGGCACCCCCTTAGCCTGCAAGCGGCATCAAGAACCGACAGGGGCGTTCACGCCCGAGGACAGGTTGTCAATTTCTTCACAGAATCCCCTCTCAACTTATCGAAGCTAGTCTACAGCTTGAACTGCATACTGCCGAACGATATCCGCGTTATGAGTGGCGAGATAGCACCTGACAAATTCCATCCCACACTGGATGTCGTGGCCAAAGAGTATCACTACTACATCTCCCGGACACAAGTCGAGCTGCCTTTCAAAAGACTCTACTCCTGGCATTGTCCTTTCATAAAATCTGTAGAAGCGATGCGGGAAGCTGCCCCTCTTTTTGTCGGGAAAAAGGACTTCAGCGGGTTCTCCAACGCCTGCAAGGGTGGAGATGAAAAAGATGCAGTCAAAAACCTGATGGAAATCCGGATCGAAGAGTCGAAAGAGGAGATCGCAATCGCAATCAGAGCAGACCACTTCCTGTACAAAATGGCCCGCAATATCGCCGGAACCCTTGCATATATCGGAATGGGTAAGCTTAACGCCAGCGACATTGAGGAGGTTTTTCTTAGTAAAGACAGGACGAGAGCCGGCATTACTGCTCCGGCAAAAGGCCTCTTTCTAACCCGTGTATTCTATGAACCTGTCTTAAAATCTTAAAAAAGCAGTCCACACCGCCAACTCAACATGCCTTTCCGTTGAATTTGGGACCCCTCTTCTTTCTGTTAGCGACGTATTCTATCACAAAGACAGCGCTGAATGACAAAGCGGCAGTGAGCCATCTCCTGGAACCCGGGAATAATGGGCTCGACAGCAATAAGACGCGCTCCTTTCTCAATTTTGATGGGATCCAGCACATATCCATAGGACCAAAAAGGCCACACAACACCTAACGAACCGGCGACAAAACCTGCCACCAACGCCATCCCATTGTCGTGATATCTCTCAAAAAGAGCTCCGATCACCTTGGAAAAGCAAGCAGCACCCAGCAATATCCCTAAGGCAAACTGGAGAAGAAACAAACAACTGCCCCAGTCAAGGTGTCCGTTCTGCAGGGCATTGATAAAGTCGGCAACGTTACCGATCACGGTCGGATACATCCCCAGCACAACCAGCAAAAAACTGCCGGAAATACCGGGCAGAAGCATTGCCGAAATGGCGGCGGCGCCGCAGAATATGACCCAAAAATTAAGCGCACTCCCCTCTTTTTTGAGGGAAATATCTCGTAAAGTAAGCACAGTGCCGGTCGTCTCATCTATAACCGTCTGATCACTACTGATAATTCCTTTTGCCTTCATGGCGGCAAGCGTCGTCTCATCCACCCCCGTCAGGCGATGGAGACCTCTATCGTAGTTGTTCAGAGGTTGAGTTGCAGATGTGGCCAAGGATTTATCGAGAGGCAAGGTGTAGAGGGGTTGACCGGATACTTCTCCCGGTTTGGCATTCGTCAGGTAAAAGGCGGCAGCGGCCGATATAAAAAAGAGCATGTACCGTGGCCGGGACCAGCTGCTGATTTTGCTTAGGCACAGAACGCAAGAGGCGATGATCAGTCCAAAAAAGGCGCTGTAGAGATACACCCTCTCCACCGGATTGTTGAGCAGTTGATCGACAGCTTTTGTGAAGAGCAATATGGCAAGCCCGATCCCCAGGAGAACTGGTCCGAGGAAAAGAAGGGATTTCACACCGGCGCTCTCGTGCCCCTTCTTCCGCATTACAAACGCCAAAGCTGCGCCAGACACATTTTTAATCGAAAGGATCAGCTCCTCCCAGATTCCTAAAATGAAGGCGACAGTACCTCCCGATATGCCTGGTATCAGATCGGCAAGCCCCATCAAAAAGCCGCTCGCAAACAGAGCGATTAGACTTCTGGGCTTTGCAGGCTTATCCATTAAAGGACCTCAAGATATTTGGCAAGCCACCAAGAAAAGAGCAACAGCGCCAAAAAACCTGCGATCCAGAAGGCGTTGGGAAGCCATTTTACCTTGGCACCGGGATTTTCCCTCACTTCCAGGGTTCCAATGCCATAAGCAAAATCCTGCGAGATAGCCCGCCTTAAAACTTCCATATTCTCCCGGACGATCGTCTCACCGTCAAGACCCAGGTATGAAGCATATTGCTTGACAAAACCTTCAGCGTAGATGGGTGAGATGAGCTTGCTGAGATCCCCATTCTCAATAGCCTGAAGATAGGTTACGCGGATTGAAGTCGCATTCTCAGCTTCCTTCAAAGTCAAATTTCTCTCTTTCCGCTTTTGTTTGAATTGCTCGCCCAGCTCAAGAAGCTGCTCGTCCATCATAACTCTCCTTCCACATTCCTAAGGCTAAAATAAACAAAGACCCGGTCCCGACGATGGGGCCTAATGCTACCTATCAAGTGACCATGTTACCTCTTAAAACACCTTTATTTCCATGAGTAATTGCAGGATGTGACCGCCAACTTGCAGATTAAGTCGCTCATCGATCGAAGTCCTTCTTTTGGAGGCGTCAAAAATAACATTGCATTGGCATGCCGCCTCTCGTCTGCCACATCCCACTGAAACACTATTCTTTACATTTACCCCCTTTTAACTCTTGCCCTGTTCAGATCGATCAACTTCTTAGGCCCTGTACTAAGGGACTGTCCATAAACTAAAATGGCAGGATTTCAGTTTTAGTCTAGCCCCCCACAAGCCAATTTGTAAAACGAGACAACGAGGTTCTACGTTAGCGGTTGACTTCAGGGATTAAGGCACTCTATAATCGACACCATCGAAATTTTCCGGACGGCCCTGATTATGGAAGAACCCAAAAAAAGCCCGGTCTTTGTGGCCAAGATAGATCTCGCCCTGGGTGGCAAAATCGAAAGCGACTTGACCGAGAGAGGGTTTTCTATCACACGGCCCGCATACACCGTTTTTTCCGCCCGCAAAGAGCGCCTCTCGGTCACTCTCTACCAGAGCGGCAAACTAACAGTACAGGGCAAAGACAGTCAGGAGCTGATCGAGTTCTACCTGGAGCCTGAGATCCTCGGAACCTTCGCTCACACAAGCAAAGAGGCCTATGTGGACACCTCTCCGAGAATCGGAGTCGATGAATCCGGGAAAGGAGATTTTTTTGGCCCCCTCGTCGTTGCGGCAGTTTATGGCGATGAATCGACTATTCCCAAACTTCTTGAAATAGGCTGCAAAGACTCGAAGGCGCTGAAGGATGCCAATATCCTGCAGCTGGCTAAAAAAATCAGGGCAACTGTCCATCACGACGTGATCCGCATATCGCCGGCCAAATACAACGAACTGTACGCAAAATTCGGCAATTTAAACACGCTCCTCGCCTGGGGCCATGCACAAGCTATCTCAAATCTGGCCCAACGAACAGGTTGCAAAAGAGCGATCATCGACCAGTTTGCGAGCGAGCATGTCGTAAAAAATGCCCTCATGAAAAAGCAGAAAGATATCGACCTGACACAGAGACATAAAGGCGAAGAGGATGTAGTCGTAGCGGCCGCTTCCATTCTGGCAAGAGAGGGATTCCTCCTTGGGATGATGGGCCTTGAAAAAAGTTATGGCATGCCGTTTCCAAAAGGAGCTTCATCCAAGACAATCGCCGCGGCCAACGATTTTGCTCGCCGCTTCGGCAAAGTGCGACTTACAGAGACTGCGAAGACACACTTTAAAACTTATTTTGAAATCCAAGATAACCATTGAATCTATAGTCGCTAAACTATTACATTTCGTACGCCGCCCTCTCCACCAATTTCCAGGTTGCATGGCAGCGTGCGCTTAAAATCTGTGATTTTTGAGACGCTTTCGGTATAAGTTATTATTTTTCAAAGGGAGTTGACCATGAAAGTCAAGCCGCTTCTCGTGATGATCGCTGTTGCCGTCACCCTGTCGGGAGTCTTGCTTGTCCAGAGACTGATTAACTACATGCAAACAGAAGAGGTGCACTTTGAAAAAAGAATTAACCCCAACTGGATACGCGGCTCCTCAGCGACTATCGGAGAGAAACCCTACACGCTCAATCTCGACCAGCAAATGGAGCTTATCTCCATCGTAAATGAGTCAGAACTCTTTTCGCAAACCGGCTCATTAACAGCCGTCAGCTGGCCCAAGCTTCTACTCTATAGGTTTTCCGGCCAGCCCGACGTGACAGTCACTGTGGTAGGAGTCAATGAAGGCAAGGCCATCTTCAAAGCAGAACCGGTAGGCAAAGATCAGCTTCTTGCAGAGAAAAGCGCCGGATCGATGAAAAAGCTGATCGACAGTTCCAGAGACACACTATAAAATTCAAACAGCAATGCTCCTTTCACTCACTATCCGCGATTTTGTCCTGATCGACAAAGCAGAAATTGCATTCACTAAGGGCTTAAATATTCTCACCGGAGAAACCGGCTCGGGAAAAAGCGCTATCATGGAGGCCCTGTCGTTGATATTGGGGGCTAAAGCCGATGCCGCTCTAGTCCGTAAAGGCCAGGAGAAAGCCTCCATCGAAGCGCTATTCGAGCTCTCCCCTCTCGATGGCGCAGCGGCATTACTCAACTCCATGGGTATCGATAGCGACGATTCTGTGCTGCACATCAAACGTGAAATTAGCAAAGAGGGTAAGAGCCGCATCTGGATCAACAGGGAGGTGGCAACGCTCGCTTCGCTAAAATCCCTTTCTCCCCTGCTGATGGAATTTGTCGGACAAAGGGCTGCAAAAGAGCTCTTCGACGTGGGCAACCACCTCATCATCCTAGATTCCATAGGAGATTTGACCCCTCTTCGCGTAACCTTTCAGGAAAGTTTTCATGCACTCACAGAAAAGAGGGCCGAACTCCGGCAGTTCACTGATTCGATCGATTTGGCAAGAGCCCTCTTCGACAAAAAGGCCGCCGACCTAAAAGAGATCGAAGCTGTTTCCCCGCTTGAAGGGGAAGATGACGCCCTTTTTGAGGAGTACTCCACTCTTTCCAATGTGGAGGAGCTTAAGGAAAACCTACAGGGAATCTTAGACATTCTTATCAATGATGAGAGCGGCGTGCTCAGCGGCTTAAATGCTGTCAGAAAGAAAACAGAAGAGTATCTCAGAATTGACCAGAAGCTGAAAGACCCGCTGGAAATGACGAAAGAAGCCCTAGCTAACATGAAAGAAGTTGAAAGGACTCTCAGCTTGAGGCTCTCCGACCTTGAGATCAACCCTGAAAGACTCTATTTCCTCTCTGAGCGTCTGAAAGCCATTGAGCGCCTTAAGAAGTTGTACGGACCGCGGCTTGAGGACGTGCTGAGAAGATGGAAAGAGTTAAAAGAAGAGCTCTCATCTTCCTTTGACGCCGATGAAAGGATAGAATCCTTAGAACAAGAGATCCGTTCGCTGACCGCCCACACGGATAGGCTTGCTCAAGAACTCTCCTTAGCTAGGCAGAATTTCGCCAAGATATTTGCAAAAAAGGTAACTGCAGCCATCCGTACACTTAATATGCCGAGTGCAAACTTCAGCGTCGAGATGAACATTAAGCCTAGGTCTGCCTCCGGGGACGACCTGATCGAGTTTTACTTAGCCCCCAACCTGGGCGAAAACCCTGTTTCCGTGTCTAAAGCGGCAAGCGGCGGAGAGCTCTCCCGTGTTCTGTTGGCCATCAAACTGGTTGAAAGCAGCACAAACACTTCTATCGTCTTCGACGAAATCGATGCCAACATCGGAGGAAGCACTTCCGCAGTGATCGGCAAGCAACTAAAAGAATTGGGAGAGAGGAAACAGATCCTTTTGATCACTCACTTCCCACAGCTTGCCCGTTTTGCCTGCCGCCACCTGAAAATTTCCAAGAAGGAAGAAAAGGGAAGAACCTACACTCACATCGAAGCTTTAGAAGCAGACACCCGCGAAGGAGAGCTGGCCCGCATGATGGGCAGCTGCGTCCTCTAAAACTTCTAAAGCAACATGCGACTTCAGTACAGTCTTAACTCTTATGAGACTCTTTGAAGAATGAAGACATACGAATCTCCCAACTCGTGTCCGATGTTGGCTGGCTTGTAGGTACTGCTGTCGTTTGCCACCTGCCAATCTTCGTTCGCGGGCTGACCATCGCCTTTGTCGACATAGGGGGTGTAGTGCCCTCCGCCCAAGCCGCCACCATGATGGACTGCGGCCACAACTTTGTAGCGCACGTTCTTTTCACCCGCATTTTCAAATGCGCTGGACATGTTGATGATATGGTCCTTGGGCAATTCCACTAAGTCTGTGATCTTCGCACCACCCAACTCCGGGTTGAACCACTCAAAACGCTTCAGTTGCAAAACCAAATTCTCAGGAGGCGGTCCCCCAATCTGGATTTTTTCTTGGTACTGTCCGTAGAACTTAGCTGCCTGTCCGTCCTCTTCCACTTTCAGGGCATTGTTCGGGTCATCGATCTCTGTTGTCTTAAACACGTGATCGCAAAGTTCCTGAAACTTGATCGGCGTCCTATCTCCTTTGGGCTTTTTCAAAATTGGGATCTGCAGCGTTCCCATCGGTTCATTTTTAACCTTTTTAATCCCTTGGTCTGGAACGGAGCGAATCGTCTGGTAGGTAATCTGATAACCAATAACCTCATTGATCATCCCGATCAACTGCGCCGCGTCGTGTTGGCCTGTGAGCTTTGATAAGTTGGAGCCGTAGATGCCGGTGTCGAATATTGCCTTTCTAAGGGCGTAAGCGTAAGGCTTCATGTCGGAGGGGTTTTTCGACTGGTCTAAGGCAGTGGAAAACTCCTGTAGAGTGGATTGAAGGTTTTTCAGCACAAAATATTTCTTGTAGGCCGAACGGATCAGATCGATCTCATCTTTATTACTTTTGTCTCGTAAGATTTTGCTCAAGGCATCTTTAGGAAGATTCTTCGGATCCATAGCTTCCCACTCGTTAAAATACCCCACAAAATCCTGAATGAGTTCCCATTTCTGCTTACTTGCCGCCCGGACTGCCATCTCATCTTTGAGCTGCCCAAAGGCGGGCCACTTTTCGCTCATGATTTTCTCTTTAAAACTGGGAACCGATAGAAGCGCCTGCAGAGACGAATTCATATAACAGCTGTTGCCGATATTACTAATCCCTTTGGTCTTTAACGCTTCAGTCTCTTTTTTCACCACCTGCAGCAAGGCGCCCATCTCACTCTTTGCGATCTGATTCAACCCGGCGCTAAGCTCTCTGCCAAATGCCTCTACGAACTTATCTGTAACGAGCAAAGCTGTCTTCCCTTCCTTTCCCCCTTTTAAACCTAATTTTGCCTTTTCAACCCCCTCTTGAAGCGTCTCTTTGATCAGCTCGCTGTTGACTTTGACCTTCTCGTTCAGCTTGCCCTCTATTTCTTTCAACTCCTTCAGATCTTCGACAATTTCCGCCTTCACCTTGGAATCAAGGGAGGAATAGGACAAAATCTTTTCCATCGTTTCTCGCCTTCCGGCGACCTCTGTGTAAAGCGCCAGCACCTCCTGAAGATCCTCGATACTATCAAACGAGACGTTATCCACCCTGCTGTCGATCAAAACAAAATCAGCATTGAGCTTCTTTTCTTCAACTTGTGCAACAATCTCGCTGGTCGAAAGCAGCAACTCTTTCGTAAAACTTTCCTGCTGCTCTTGCAGCTTGCTCTCGACACTGGCCATGAGCTGAGCAAGCTTGTTGGCCTCTTCAGGATAGCTCTCTTTCAATTTCGTAAACGCATTCAGCAGGGCGGGACGCTCTTTATCCAACTCCTCGTTCAGCGCTGCAATCTTGGCAAATTTATCTTCTGAAACCGCAGCTAGATCATCCACTTTTCTGTCGACCAATGCTAAAGCCTGTTGAATCCTTTCAATCTCTTTCGGGAGCGCTAAAGCCTTGTCTGCACCCGTATTTGATGCGCGCATATCCCCACCGGCATTTTGCAACCCCGCTTTATAGAGCAGCTTCTCTTCCTGCCCGGATAGGGCAGATTCCAACTTGGAAAGAGCAGCAACCGCCTCTTTAGCACCCTCTCCTAAGTCCCCTTTAGACTTCAGGGCAGTCAAAAGCTGCTTCTCTTTCTCCACACCCTCCCTCAGCTTAAAGATTGTCTGAATAGCCTTTGGGGAATCTAGATCGATTTTATCCACTTGGGTCTGTAAAGATCCTAGCCTACCGGCGAGTTTTTTAGCTTCTTCCTGAATGTTAATACCTGTCTCAGGCTTGACGATAGGGCCATTTAAAGTTTCCCGAGCGGCTTTGTCTGCCTTGAAGGCATTCTCTGATGTGGGAGTCTTTGCACCGCCACCCTTGATGTCGACTTGCTGCACATTGCGGTTGGCAAAATAGTTAGAACAGGCAATGAAAGCAAAAAAGCCTCCGATGAAAAGAGTAGGAATGGAGGCAAACACCGTGGCAGTGACAGTCAGAACTTTTTCAAACAATGAAATCTTTTTAAAGTTTTCAGCCCCCTTCTTCAGACTCTCGACGAATCCGGACTGCTCTGGGGGAGGGGTAGATCTGGAACCGATGGGTGTGGACATTGCTTCCTCCTTCTTACGCGGACACACCTAATTATAGCACTTAAAATTTTTATTAATTGTTAATTTTTAATTAATTTTTTGTATCAAGTAAAATTAACGGACGCTTAAAAACAAGAAGCCCACAAACAACTAGCCTTCTATTTATTAAGGTAAGATGTTTGTGGGCTTCAGGCAAAGTGAACTGGCTCGCTACCGACCGGATCTTAAAATTTAGATGCGTCCGTCATGCAGCCTACAGGCTCAAAGCTTCTTCCTGCTGTTCCAGCAACTCCAAGAATAAGACGTAAGCCGAGGCCAATTCAGATTCCGGGTTGTTTTCCGGGCTGACACTCGCGTCATTGCACTTGAAAAACTGATGCGCTTTTTCTACGACGGCGTAGTAATGGCCGCCCGTGCAAGAACCATGATGAATCACACCCGAAACGATCTTATACTTGACGCTTCCTTTGGGTGCCCCTTCAAAAAGTTCACTCATGTCGACTACCATATCACCGACATCTACCTTGTCGTTGATCTTCTTTCTGCGGCCATCTTCAGTAAATTCAAATCTCTTCAACTGGATTTGCAGGTACTTGGGAGCCTCTCCTCGGATGCGCTGCTTTTCATCCCATTTATTGAAAGATACCGGCTCATTGGTCACAGGATGCTCGGGTCTCCAAACATTTTCCTCGTCCCCTTCTTCATTCACAGCCGTGAAATTATCCACGAGCTTTTGCAGGGAAACACCGTCGCCGCCCGTGATGGGAACTTGCAGGAGCTGGGTCGGCTGTGTCGCTCTTTGGGTAAATTGCACTGCGGGCTCGTTGGGTTCGACTTTTTCAGCTTCTCTTACGATTTCTAAAGGAACGCCATAGCCGATGGCATCAAGGACATACTCTATTATCGGCGGTGCATCCTGCTGTTCGTACTGGCTTCCCTCCATTCGTCCGGCGAAGAAGAAAGCAGCTCGCAAGTTTTTCGCTAACGCTTCCAAATTCTTAGGCTGCGTCTCTCTCTCTTCGTAACGAACGACAAAATCTCTCAAAAATTTCATCACTGACTTGTAGCGGGCATACTCCTGCAGCTGCGATCGCAGGGTTTTGATCAAGAGATCAGCGCGCTGCCAGTCGGGACGGTCGCCATCGCCCAAAAGAATCGGTGTCTCATCGGGAAGCTCAGTGCGTAACCACAAAAGAAGGGCTCGCTCTTTTGAATTGACGCGCTGCCTTGCTTGTTCCACTTCACGATTGGGTTCTTGATGGTCTAATTCATCATGAACCGCCTCTTCATCGTCTTCACCATGCCTGACCCCGTCAGCTTCTACAGCAGCCAGATCTTCAAGAGCAGCCAAATCTTCAAGACCTTCAATTATCCTTGCTATTTCATTAATGACTGCCGGATTATTAATGATGTTCGAGCGTCTTGAAAGCTGCTTAATTGTCAACTCTCCCCAACTCTCCATCAGCATATCGGCTGTTGCCTGGGCGTCATCAAAAAGATGCACGTTTTCAAGCCTTGCCGTCAGATTTTCCCTGATCAATCCATAAATGGGCTGGTCTTGATTCTTGATGAGTGTGCGGAATTCATGGTTGGCTATTAAAGCTTGAATGGATGCGTTCATGAAACAGGTGGCGCCAAGGTTATTGATGCCTTTTGGCACTATCATGTTGGACAACTTAGCCACCAAAATGCGGTCATAGAGCTCTGTTCCGTCTTCTGTTCTCCAGTTGGTCTCACGCTCGATGCTCTCAACTCCAAGCCTTTCCCTGAACTGGTAGACAAACCTGTGGATCATCTGTACACTTTGCCATGCGGCCTCAGCCTCGACCTGCTGCTCATTTCCCTCCAGCTGATCGAACCTTTCCAAAAGAACTTGTTGCATCCTGATGATATCCTGGATCACAACATCTTTGTAATCGGTCACTTTAGCGGCGAGTTTGCCGATATGTAAATCCAATGTGTTGATCGCACTTAAGAATTTTTTGTACTCCTCTTCATTTAAAAAGGCCGAGGAGTTGCGTAATATAGCGTGGAACTGATCCTTTTTCTTGTTGATCGCCTCAAAAATTTGAACAGCTTTGTTTAACTCTCCGGGTCTTTCGAAACCGAGTTCATCGATAGCATTGGAGGATGTCGCGTCTCGTGCCGTCTTCTCAGCCAGTTCAATAAACTGCTGAAGCTCTTTGTCTCCGATTTTCTTTTGAAGCGAAAAACGATTTTCAGCACGGTAAATCAGCTTTCCGACAACCATCATCAACGGAAGGATCAAGGAGAGATAGCTGATGACTTTTAACGCAACGGAAACAACGCGCAAGATGACGCCAACGAAAGATCTCTGAGGAGCGTCCTCTTTAACTACTGGAACCGAGCGGTCGGCAACAGGCCCGGGGAGAATTGAATAAACTTCCTGTCCAACATCGAAATACCACTCGACGGCACGGCCAAGCCACGAAACTTTTTCGTTTCTCTGGGTTTCAGCTTGGTGGTAGACTGGATTAAAAAAACCGATTTCTTCAATTCTTGATGACATAAGATTATTACCTACAACTATATAAAATTAGAGCGAATTATATCAGATAGTTACTATCATGACAATAAAAATAGTATCTCCCCAGGGGTTTTTAAAATCTCTTCTTTAAACTCCGATCTTCAAATCAGTTTTTAAATGACATTTAGTACAATATTTTAAGAGCGAAAACACCCGGTTTGTACCGCCAGTTATATCGAAATTATCTGAAAGGCCTCATATTTCTAATATTAGGTGGCTTGCGACCATTCAATCGCGAGAGCTTTCTCTTTGCCAAAAACCAAATTTTGAAACACTTTCGGTATAGACAAATTCAGCAGACAAATCATACGATTTCAGGTGGTGGGCAGTCTCCAAGTTTGTGCCGATAAGGGCTTAAAAAGCTGCATGCACTGCCGAATTTTCGCTCAACATGGCTGATTGCCGCAAGAACTATTCATAATCAAGGAATTCCTGATGCTTAGCGGAAATCAACCTTCATCCGGTAAACGACTCTTTCTCGGACTTGAAACCTCAGGCCCATGGCCAGCCAAAATGCCAAACGGCAGAATCATTCCCGAAAATGGAAGGCATGCGACACTTGTTTTTTTGGGATTGGTCCAGGGGGAGCGCCTCAAAGAGTTGGTTGGCATGACTCCCCCTCCGCCCTGGCCGGTCGGATTGGGCGCTCTGGCTACCGCCCCTCTTCTTTTGCCGCCAGAAAAACCGCGCTGTCTCTCCTGGGAGCTTGAGCTTCTCGAAAATAGAGAGCAACTGTTTGCCTACCAGGAGTCGCTTCTCTCTCTATTCTGCGCCGAAGGATTCGTGACCCCTCGGGAAAAGAGTCGCCACTTTCTGCCGCATGTCACCTTGGCCCGCGCCCCTTTTGATAGCTCATCGTGGATAAAGGGCTTCACTAAACAATTCATCACTCTGGGAAGCTTGCATCTCTACGAGAGCCTTGGCGGATCTACCTACACCCCCCTGCACTCATGGCCGGTAATCGCTCCTGCCCAAGAGATGAACCACACGGCTGATCTGGCATTTTATATCAGAGGTCAATCCATTCAATCTTTGACCCTGCATGCGTTCATGGCGCTAACAGGGGTGCACCCTCCACTAGTTCGGTATATGCCGCCATGGTCGGAGGTGGAATCGTTGGATGATTTGATTGCCTGTATTAACCACTCCGTCTCACGTATGGATATTGAAGAAGGATCTCCTTTTAAAGCAGTCAGCTATCATGGGGAGTTAAAAACCTTGGGAAATGGGGTTTTCGAATGGGAGATGATCGTCGATGTTTAACTTAAAAAAAATCAATCCTGCGACCTTCCTCCTTCCAAAAGAAGGAAAGATGCAAGTTCCCGGCCTCGTCATTGCAACAGAGGGACTCATCCGCGACATGGATCTGGAAGAACCGCTTAAGCAGGTAAAAAATGTAGCCGAGCTGCCCGGTATCTTAGGGTACAGCATCGCCATGCCCGACATCCACTGGGGCTATGGCTTCCCAATCGGCGGGGTGGCGGCGATGGACGTGAGGAGTGGGGTGATAAGTCCCGGAGGAGTCGGGTACGACATCAACTGCGGCGTCAGACTGGCCACTGTTGATATCCCCTTCCAGAGCATCAGCCAAGGAGCGAGGCAGCGACTTCTCGACGCTCTCTTCAGACATATCCCCTCCGGGATGGGGAAGGGACAGAGCCGGCAAACATTGTCTGATGGCGACTACAAACGAATCGCAAAGGAGGGAGCGCTCTTCGCCATTAACCAGGGGTATGGGTTAGAAGAGGACGTGATGCACACAGAAAGTCGCGGCCTGATCCAGGGCGCCGATATGGCAGCTGTCTCGGAAACGGCCAAAGAGCGCGGGAGGGGACAGCTTGGCAGCATCGGTTCAGGTAATCATTTTGTAGAAGTCGGTTCAGTCGACACTCTCTACCTGCCTGATGTGGCGGAAGCATGGAATATTAAAAAAGGCAGCACCTATATCCTCATTCATTCAGGATCACGAGGATTCGGCCACCAGATCTGCCAAGACACGTTGGATCTTTATATAAAAAAGGGATTCGCTCAAGGGCTGAAAGATAGGCAGCTTGTCGCCGCGCCCATAGAAAGCGCGGAGGGCAAACACTACTTGGCCGCCATGGCCGCCGCCGCAAATTTTGCCTTCTGCAACCGGCAGGTGATCCTCCATGAAGTCCGGGAGGCTTTCCTTGAAGCGCTTGGCATTGAACAACACCAAATCAAACTTCTTTACGATGTCTGCCATAATATCGCAAAATTCGAGAAACACCTGATCGATGGAAAGTTGAAAGAAGTGTGTGTCCACAGAAAAGGGGCTACCCGAGCGTTCGGCAAAGGTCACCCCGAACTTCCTCCCCTTTTCCGGCAAACGGGACAGCCCGTTTTGGTGCCCGGGGATATGGGTAGGGCGAGCCATATTCTGGTAGGCAAAGGTAATCCCACCACATTCTGCAGCTGCTGTCATGGGGCAGGCAGAGCCAGAAGCCGTATCCAGTCGGAAAAAGCCTGGAAAGGCAAAGACCCACTGCAGTACATGTCATCTAAGGGGGTATCCGTCAAAGCCTCTTCAATGAAGACGATTCTCGAAGAGATGCCTGATGCCTACAAGAATGTCGATGAAGTGGTTTTGGCAGTTCAGGAAGCCGGTCTTGCCGACATGGTCGCAAAACTCAAGCCCGCGCTTGTAGTGAAAGGATAAGCCGCCTGAAATCTTTTCCCAAGCGGCTTAAATGCAGATTTTACTGTCTACACATAAAAGTGTTTCCACTTATCGTCTTGAACCATAACTTCCCTGGCCTGATGAAAATCATCCATCGTAAGAAGAGCCAATTGTGAAGTGCCAAGCTCATGCGGCATCACACCCTTGGAAGCTGCCCTCCTCATGCTGAAAAGGACCGCCTGACTGATAAGCCCTTGGATATAAGCTCCACTCGTGCCATCCGTCATCTTGACAAGCTCTTCTAAATCGAAATCCTTGCTTATCCTGGAGTTCAAGATATAGCTTTCAAGGTATATCTTGAATATCTCCATCCTTCCTCTGGCAGTCGGCGGCTTCATCAGGATATGCCTGCCGAAGCGTCCATTGCGCAGGATGGCGTCAGAGAGCTCAAAGTTGCGATGCGCAATACCGATCACAAGCAAATTTTTGCACTCATTGCCTTCAAAAAATGGATCCAGTTCTGTCAGAAACTGGTTCAATACCGATGAGTCCGGCAAGTCGGTTTCTTTCTTATTGATGTATATCGAGTCGATCCCATCGATCACGACCACATGCAGCGGAGCTTCGTCCTTTAAGTCCTTGGCAGCATCCTGCGCAGGCTTAAGAATCATTTCAATGCGTTCTTTTAGATGGTTTCCCTGGAGGGGCCACAGCTGAGAAGCATTGTAATACTGGAACCTTGGACCATCTAAACAAAACAACTTTTTGATCGCTTTGGCAAGAGATGTTTTACCAACGCCGGAAGGCCCGTAGAGAAGAGCACCGCGGGAGGAGGTGTGCTTTATCGACGAAAGGTAGTTGCTGTAGTAGCTTGAAATTTTAAGATCCAGCAGAAACTCCAGCACCTCATTGCCGAGCCCTCCAAGACCGAGCGCCTGCAGGTCACTCGCTATCGATCCGGTGACAAGCTCCGTTCGCGGCGAGAACTGATTTGCCTCCGTCTTTTTATCCTTGTGGATTACATCCTGGTAGGCTGATTTGAAGTCCTCCAGGGTAACCTTGGCTGCCGGGTGGTTCGCTATATCCGACACAGCGACCTCTGCATCAAAAAGCCTGCGGAGCGAATATCCTGTTGCATGAGAGACCATGCCTTCAATGAAAGCACCCGTCCTTCCAACTGTCATCTTTGCCAGCTCATCCAAACTAACATCTTCGCTAAGAAAACCCTTCTCGCTGAGCGATTTCAGGTGGATGCCGAAAATCTCCTTTCTTCCGTTGCCATCTGGGATGCCAATGTGAATCTTGGTTCCGAGGCGACCCGGCCGCAGCACCGCTTCATCGATTTTGTCGGGATAGTTAGTCAAGCCGACCACAACGATATTGTCCAAAGACTCTTCTCCCTCGCTTGAGATACCGTCGAGTTCGGCAAGGAAGGTGTTGAGCACCGATGTTTCATACCGCTGCTGTGCATTGGAGCGGTCTCTTAAGAAGGCATCGATCTCATCGATGATGAGTAGATGGAGCGGGCTGTCTTTGCCGAATTTTTTTTGATCGTCCCTGGCATCGGCAAACATCTCCCGCACTTTCTTCTCGGAATCGCCAAGCCACTTAGACCACACTTGCGATCCCGTATAGAGATGGATGCGCTCTTTTGTGACTCCCAAAAGCTCACCCAACTTCCTTGCAAGAATAGTCTTTCCGGTACCTGGTTGTCCGTAGAGGAGAAGGCCTCTTGGCGGAGACTGGCCAAGCGCTTTGGTATGTTCGGCATAGGTGCTCCTCGACAAAATGATTTTTGTTACAATGTCTTTAAACTGATCCGAGAGGCCTCCTATCCCCAGCTCTATCAACTTGGTCGATACATCCTCTGTGCTGATGTCTTTGGGCTTCGTGGCGATCACAAGCTCGCCCCCCCTCTCCGCTTCAAAAACAATCTTCGTCTCAGGAACTATGCTGTAGACTAAATCAAGGGTTCCCTGCGGCTTCTTCTCCCTGGTCGTAATATCGGATAGTTGAAATTTGACGGTCTGGCCTTTCCCGGTCAGCGTAGAGAGAGTCTGCTGGTTAAAGAGGTGACCGCTCTTAGGCACAGCTTCTTTAAACAGTTTCTCCAATTCGTCAAAGGCAATCACCACTTTTGCCCCGCCTTCCTCTTCGATCCCGAGCATTCTGGCTAGGGCAGAGACGGAAACGGAAGGGGTGGAAACCTTGACTTTCGCCTGGAGAATCGGAAGCGGCTCTTTGAAATCAACCACAGCCACATCCACTTTCGGATTGGAATAGACTGTGATGGCTGTCTTGGAACTAAATTCCCAGAGATCTTTGATGTTGGCATTTTCGCTCTCTGAGAGTCTGTCGCCGCTCACTTTTTTAAGCTCCAGCAAAAATTTGCCGCCTGACCCTTCAATGACAAGTTTCCCTCCGACGGCAAGGAGTTCGCGGCTGCTGCGGATTCTGTCGGCTAGATCTTCCTTGCTGATCCAATTCAGCTCATTTTCCTTAAGAGCCCTGCTGTGATCTTTGTCAATGAGCTCGAATGTCGCCTCTTTCGCCTCGGCAGCATCCCCGGCTGTCGTCGTCAGAATGACGTTCTTGTTCGGAGCGACTAAAATCGCGTGATCTTCTGTCAGGCGAAAAGCCTTCAGATTCTCTTCGGCCTCGTCGATTTCATCACCGATTGTGTCATCCCCTCTCACAATAACTTTCGTTAAGGAAATGGCATACTTCCAGTCGCTGTCAATCTGGATTGTCTCTTCATGCTCAGGAAGAATCAAGTTATTGGTGAGCCTTTGCCTCAGGGAACCGGCAATATCTGCCAGGGGGAGCATCAGCGGAAGAGGCTTTGCACCTTTTTTCCAGGCATCCGGAGAGGCGATCGGTCTTGACGAACTGAACTCCCTTGCGGAAATATCGATGATCTTTGTGATCGTGAAACTGAATTTAAGAATTTTTTCAGCAGGCAGCTCATCGACTAAAACAAGTCGGTAGCTATCTCCAGAAACCAAATTCAACTTCGTATCCTGATTAAAGAGGCCATGATAGGGCAATTTGGTGAACAACGCCGAATCGCTTTTGCTGACGCCATCCATATCCCAATTCTCCACAACAACGGAGAGAGGACCCAAAACAGAGTGGTTTACAAAAAACTTCTGCCCCAGACGCAGCACCTGAGCATTCATTTTGAAACGAATCTCCGCTTCGATGGCCGAGGAAAGTATCGACTTCTTCTCATTTTTTCCTCCCACACCATTCAGCTCTCCCCAAGGAAAAATCTTCAGTTTGACTTTTGAGAGGAGGGCTGCACTCTCCCTGTCTGGCTTAAAGGGAGTGATCCACGAAGAGGCGGCGGTCCCCTCTTTGTACAGTTCTTCGTTAATCTCATCGAAGGTGAGCTGGTCCAGATCGATCGTTCTCGGCTGCTGCATGCAAACGTCCATGAAACACTGACAAACCGTATTGGCGATTTTGATATATTTCACTTCTGTATCCTGGCTGGAAAAGAGCTCTTTGAAAAGAGCTGGAGAGACACGGGCTGAAGAAACTCCTCTCGTGTAGTCCGGATCGAAGTGAACCTTCACAAACAGGCGTGGTATAAGCAGTTCTTCTGCATTAAACCCCGCTGACTGGTGGGTTCTTTTGCTTTGGGGCAGCAACACTCCCCTTGAGCTGGCGCTGCGTTTAGAATCTGGTGTAAACGTAACTAACTGCATGATAACCCCTCCATTGATCGCTTATGCTTCCGTACAAAAAATTCAAGGATCGCTCCTAAAAAGCCTCCCGCGGCCTTTAGAACCCTTAAAATCAAAGCTGTTTTGAGGCAATAGTGAAAATTCAATTGGAACGAAACTATTCCCTTCCAAAAGCGGCTATACCCGTCTGCCGCGACAGACAAGATGTGCGGTTCACACCGAAGCCGGCTATTGTCCGTTCAACTGAATCATTAACATCATCTGACGATGATGACGGTTTTGTTGGCACTTTTGTTTGAAACTGTTCCATCAATTATGCCGAAAGTGTCTCAAAATTTGGTTTTTGGCTAAGAGAAAGCTCCCCACGATTGAGACACTTTCGGTATAAGCTGCACAGGGCTTCAGGAAAGCCCAAATAATGCACTTTAATCTCTAACTAAACGAATCGATCTTTTTGCACAACACTCTTTTAAAAATCCAACTACGCCCTTAAATAGCCCCCTGTAGCCTTCCTGGGATTAAATCAGTTAATATATATTCCACGACTATCTCAATATAATTTCGTTCCATTTCCAGAACTGCGCAGAGACCGCCCACAAACTTAAATCAGGATGTTTTGAGTTTGTGGGCAATCTCTTGGATAAAAAATGATCGGACGATCAAGGTGCCGTGGGTGAATCAATCAGGATTTGAAGAAAATCCCCATGACCGGTGGGCTAGGCACTGGGGACAACGCTCTCCCTCCATTCAACGGGGAAAACGCTCCTAATCAATGTAAAATTTATCTTTACAAATTTAATAAAACTCAACTAAGAAGGTCTTAGATTCAAGAAGGAGATATTCTATGATCGAAACATTAAGGAAGTGGAAATTTCTCTACACCCTGGAAGCAATTCTTTTTATTTTCCTAGGCCTTGCAGCTATCGTGGCACCTTTTATTTTCACAATCAGCTTCGAGTTGCTGATCGGATGTCTGTTCCTTGTGGGCGGAGTCGTTCAGGGCGTGCGCTCCCTCAAGCAAGGGATGGAAACAGCGGGCTTTTGGTTAAATATCTTAGTCTCCCTCCTCTCTATTTTTTGCGGAATCTATCTCTTATCCAAACCAATCCAGGGAATCATCGCACTCACAATACTCTTGGCTATTTTCTTTTTCTTCGATGGGACCTCTAAAATATGGCTATTCTTTCAGTCAAAAGACGTTCGTCCCAGGGGCTGGTTCTTACTCTCAGGCATCCTTTCCTTCCTCATCGGCAGCCTTATCTATTTTGGCTTGCCGAACAGTTCCGTTTGGGCCATAGGCACTTTGGTCGGCGTCAACCTGCTCATGTCAGGCGTTGCCTTGCTCGCAATGATTTATGGAGCACTTAAGAGCCATTGATCGGTACCGGGTTGCAGCTTTGAGAGAGGATGCAACCCTTTTAAAGTTATGTATGAGACTATCTACAACCTACAGTCGTGCGATTTGATTTTCGGAGTCTATAGCCAAATTCAGCAGCAAAGCGTACTAATTTAAGTTTTTCGATAGCCTCAAATCAGTACAAACCCCCTTTTCTTATGAGCAGCACAATATCCATATTCGCCGGAGTCGCCCTCTTTTACCTCATAGCCTATGGACTTTACATAGGGAAAGATCTGCTGATTCCTTTTGTAATTTCCGTAGCAATCTGGTACCTGCTCATTACCTTATCCGCCCTGTTCCAAAAACCCACCTTCGGAAAAAAAAGGCTGCCCTATCCGGCAGCGCTTCTTCTTTCGCTCGGCTTTATTTTTATCGTCTCTCTCTTCATTTACGAACTGGTCTCCTCCAATGTCTCCGACGTAGGCCGGGAACTTCCACGTTATCAGGAAAAGCTGGGGCGCTTATTCAACAATCTGCTCGATATCTTGCCGTTCGATATTTCTTCATTCAAAAAAGATTTCCTAAGCCGCTTCAGCCTGATCAGCATCGCGGCATCTGTCGCCCAAAGCGTCACTTTCCTGATCAGTTATCTCGGGATCATTTTTCTCTATGTGCTTTTTCTCATGCTGGAATGGCGTTCCTTCGATCAAAAATTAGAGGCTCTTTTTCCAGACGTAAAGCAGCTCGCGAAAGCAAAGAAGATCATCAGGACCATCTCCAGGGATATCCAGTCCTATCTGATCTTAAAGACAGTTCTCAGTCTGGCGGTCGCATTGATTGCCTACATCCTCTTTAGCGCCATCGGCCTGCACTTTCCCGCATTCTGGGCTTTGGTTCTTTTTCTGCTAAACTATATTCCCACCATCGGAGCCATCTTCGCAACGCTGCTGCCTTGCTTTTTAACCCTCATTCAATTCGATACTTGGATGCCATTCATCTTCATATCCACCTCGCTCATCGCGATTCAGTTTATTGAAGGAAATATCATAGAGCCCAAACTTATCGGCAGGTCTGTCAACCTAAGCCCTGTCGTCATCCTCCTGTCCCTTGCTGTTTGGGGCTACCTCTGGGGTATCGTCGGGCTTTTCCTCGGAATCCCGATCATGGTCATCGTCAATATCATCCTCTCTCATTTTGAGAAGACGAGGCCTATCGCCATTTTACTTTCTGAAAACGGTGAAATCCATCCTGACAGTGATTGAAGCCTATGCTGAAGAGTTTCAAAATTTAGTTTTTTCCAAAGGGTAAACTCCAGATTTCGCGACACTTTCGCTATAGGTCGTAGGCATTCAAATCGTCGAAAAATGCTTAATAATCACTCTATATTGTTGGCTAAAGGTTCATTCAATAATCGCTTGCTCAAAATTTAATCGATCGGCTATCTCATTCCAGAACTCTTTTTGAAGGAATTGCCGATGAAACATATTTTGAAATCCTACAAGCTTAAAGCGTCTCTTCTCGCAGCTGTGCTTTCGGTAGTCAGTCTGCAAAGTCAAGCCCCCTCCACAACTAAAACTTCCATTTCAATCCTAAAAAACAACACGCCTCAAAGCCGGTATGAAAGCATCCTCATGACGGAACTGCGTGATAAAAACTCAAATAAACCTAAGTTCAGGGCAGCCGCCTTCAAGTTAGGTTCGCTCCTCGTGAACAGAGCTGTTGAATGCTTTGAAACTAAAAATATTGTGATAGAAACGCCGTTGACGGCATTTGAAGGTGAATCATTTTCCGGCTCGCCGGAACTGGTTTCTGTAATGCGCTCGGGAGACGCTCTTCTTGACGTCTTCATCACACATTTTCCAGACGCAAGTGTGAGCAAGATCTTAGTTCAGCGCGATGAAGAAACCGCCAGCCCCAAATTTTTCTATATGAAACTCTCCCCAACTATCGCATCAGGACAGCCGGTGATCATCACAGAACCGATGCTAGCTACGGGGGGCACGCTAAACATGGTGCTGTCGCTTTTAAAAGACAAGGGTGTCAAAGAGAAAAACATCATTATAGCGAGCCTTTGCGCCGCTCCTGAAGGCCTTCGTTATCTGGAGGAGAGATATCCGGACATCAACGTCGTCGTAAGCGCACTTGACGAGCGGCTCAATGAGAAAAAGTACATTGTGCCCGGACTGGGAGACTTTGGCGACCGTTTCTTCGGGACCAAATAACCTATTTATCAAGAGGCGACACTTCCGCAGGGATATATTCCGGAGCCACAGGGTGGCTAAACCCCGGCTCCTCTCCGATAGATTGAAATACAGATTCAACCCAGTGGTAGATATCCTCGTCGCGGATTTTTTTTCGGAGCCGCTTCATGCGGTTCCTTCTTTCTGTCTCCCCCATCTCAAGAGCCTGATAGATGGCATCGGCCATACGCTCTCGATCATAGGGATTGACCAGGAGGCAAGCCTCCTTCAGTTGGCAGGCAGAGCCGGCAAATTCACTCAGGACAAGCACGCCCTCCTCTTCTATATTGGCAGCGGCGAACTCTTTGGAGACAAGATTCATTCCATCTTTCACAGGTGTGACAAGGCACACGTCGCTTGCCCTGTAAAATGAAACCAACTGCAACTCCGTTAAAGGGTGGAACATATAGTGGATGGGGATCCAGCCCGAAGTTGTATACTCACTGTTGATCTCCCCGACAAGCCTGTCGATCTTCTGTTTCAGCTCATAGTATCCTGGTATCTCTGTCCTGGAGGGGACAACGACCTGGATAAAGTTGACTTTTCCATGGTACTCAGGGTATTTCATGAGAAATGTCCTGATTGCTTCAAGCCGATAGGGAATCCCTTTGGTGTAGTCAAGGCGGTCCAGACTGAAGACCATTTTCCTGTTCGAGAGGCTATTCTTAAGCTTGACACACTCAGACAGTACTTCAGGCCGATCTGCTTTGCTGGTGAACTCCCTGAAATCGATGCTGATCGGGAATGTGCCGATCTGGGTTTGAGTATCGTGCGTCATGCATACGGTTTTGTTACCGCTCCCTTTCACTGCGGCATCGCCCAGGAGGGTTCTGACCGAATGGATGAAATTTCTCTGATCGCGCATCGTCTGGAAACCGATAAAGTCGTAGCTCAGCATGGCTCTCAAGAGGTCGAACCTCCACGGTATCTTCAAAAAAATATCCAGCGGAGCGAAAGGAATGTGTAAAAAGAAGGTCAGTTTTTCTTTGAAGCCCAGATTTTTCAGTTTTTTAGCCAGCAAGATGAGGTGATAATCTTGGATCCAGAGGAAGTCTCGCGGGCTGGAGACCTCCATGACCTTTCTGGCAAATTTTTCATTAACAGCTTCGTACTGTTTCCAATAGGAGGGATTGAAATTGCAAAGCGAGTGCAAATCATGAAACAGGGGCCAGATAATTTCGTTAGAAAAACCGTCGTAGTAGCCGCTGACCTCTTCCTTGGTTAGCATGATGGGAACAAGCCTGTACCCGGCTTCCATCTCAAATTTCTGGATCAGAGGAGCGATCTCCTCTTCGGTGTAATCAGTCGTTCCCGGCCAACCGACCCACACTCCTTTTTGAGCTTTGAGCAGAGGTTGAAGGGCTGTGATCAGCCCTCCCGAGGCTTTGGAGAGAACCAGCCTTCCCTTATGTCTTCTGAGTGTGATAGGCAGCCTGTTGGAAACAACAACCAGCCGCTCGGTCTTTACTTCGTTGTCCATATACTCTCATATTTATCAAAATATGATTGATACCACGACAACCAATTATATCATATCAATTCTATTTTTTTCTTACACATTCTTAGGGACTAAAGACGGACATCGCTCCCGTGGCGCCAGAAAGCGCAGTCACTTCTCAACCAGCTCCTGATCAGGCAGATTGGCGGCAAATGAATCGAGTACTTCCTTTACGCTGAGCACGCTCTCGATGTGTTCGACGCTCTTTCCCGCCTGCCAAAAATCCTTGGTACTTCCCTCGTTCTTAACGATTCTTTTAAAATCATGTAAGGCCGTCACACCATACCACATGCGCATCCACTTTTTCGTCAGGCGATGACGCAAAAGAAAGCGCGCCAAGAGACCTGCTTTTGTACCCATTTTTTGGACATAGGGGGTGTTGATGACTGCCAGAGGAATGCCGGTGACTCTCTCCGTCAGGACAATATCCTTTTCATTCGCGTTGACGATTGCCTCCTTATACTCCCTGCTGGCTTTGCACTCTGTCGTGGCGATGAAGCGCGTTCCCATTTGCACGGCGCTATATCCCATATCCAAAGCTCTTCTGAAATCATCAGGGGAAGACACGCCTCCTGCCATTACGAGGGGTTTATTCAGGCTGGATATCTCCCGAAAAAGCTCTTCGGGCGCTAAGCGTCCTGCGTGGCCCCCGGCTCTTTTGTTGACGCAGATAAAGCCATCTACCCCTGCTTGCATAGCCTTTTCAGCCCACTTCCGCTCGGTGACGTCGTGATAGACTATCCCGCCATAAGGCTTTACCATTTCTACCAGCCTGGCAGGATTCCCAAGAGCTGTAATAAAAAATCGGATATCGGCTTTGAGAGCCTCTTCCACATATCCCATCATTTTTTTTTCATAAAGCTTCGATGAACTCTCCAGGAGGATATTCAAACCGACCGGTTTTTTGGTAAGCCGGCGGATATACTGAAGTCCGGCAGCGAACTCATATCCCCACACATACGTGAGAGACAACGGCTGGATTATACCGATGGCGCCTCCTTCTGAGGCTGCAGCCACAAGCTCAGGGTTGCTGCATGGGTACATCGCACCGCAAATGATGGGGAGCTTCACTCCGACTGTTTCTGTAAATACGTTCTTAAAAGCCATGAGATAAAAGCTCCTGCGATTGATTTTTTTGAAGCGGTCAGTGATATTTCAACACTACACCGAAAGTTTCTCAAAATTTGTTTTTTGGCAAAGAGAAAGCTCTCGCGATTGAATGATCGTAAGCCACCTAATATTAGAAATATGAGGTGACTTACGATCATTCAATCCCGAGGCTTTCTCAAAGCCCACATGCCAAGTTTTGAGATACTTTCGGTATATACCGAAAGCCTGTCAAAATTTGGCATGAAAGCTTTACGATAGGGTCTTGGATTGAAAGTTTACAGCGCTCCTCCCATTTCTAATATGAGGAGACTTGTCATCTTTCAATCTTAGGGAGCTTTCTCACAACCGAAATTCCAACTTTTGAGGTACCTTCGCGATAATGTCGATCTTCGGGCTTTGAATCAACCTCTACCGAAAAAGTCTTCAAATTAGAGACTCTTTCGGCATAAACAACCAAATAGTGGCTTCATGAAAAAAAAACGATTTTCCAATCCCCACATCCGCGATGAGAAGAGAACGTTTTTCAAGTTCCTGCAATGGCGATTTGGAAAAAAAGAGAATTTCTCCTCCGAGAGGAGAAAACGGCTCAGTGCAGCCCTTGGAAAAGTTCCTTTTGAGCCGGTCGATCTTACCCTCATCAAAAATCCGGGCCCCACACCTCAAGTTACCTGGATTGGCCACTCGACGCTTCTCATCCAGTACAGGGGGTACAACATACTCACCGATCCTGTCTTAAACACCCGCTGCTCCCCCATTCCCTTCATCGGGCCCAAGAGACTCTCTCCACCGGCAATTTCCCTGCTGGACTTACCTCCGATCGACCTGGTGGTTATTTCCCACAACCACTATGACCATCTGGAGAGGAAAACGGTCTCATATCTTGGGAATGCACCTCTTTGGCTGGTTCCGCTCGGGTTGAAAAAGTGGTTTAAGCGGCGCGGGGTTCACCATATCGAGGAGATGGACTGGTGGGACAGCAAGGAGTTGGATGCAGTCTCAGTGACATGCACCCCTTCACAGCACTGGTCAAAGAGAACTCCTTTTGACACCAATCAAAGCCTCTGGGCTTCATGGGTGGTCAGAATTGGCGATTTCAAATTCTATTTCGCTGGCGACACAGGGTACAACCCTTACCAGTTCAAGGAGATAGGAGAAAAGTTTGGACCTTTTGACTTAGCAGCCATTCCCATTGGCGCCTACGAACCGCGCTGGTTTATGAAAAACTACCATGTGAATCCGGAAGAGGCTGTTAAAATCCATCAGGATATAGCCTCCAGGCTATCTATCGCGATTCATCATAGGACCTTCCTCCTCGCGGACGAGCCGTGGGATGCGCCCGCAATCAGCCTTAAAGAAGCAATAGAGGCCTCTCGGATGGAGGAGAAGGAGTTTCTCTCCATCCCTGTCGGCCGAACGGTGAAGGTCCCTCTTCAAAATGACTAGCGATTTAAGCGATCGGCATATGCTCCCATATTGCCTTCGCGTCGAGCTTGGTCAGATCCTTGGGTATCTCTCCCTCGACGCATTTGACCACGTTGTGGTTTAGCTCATCTCTTAAAATACCAAGGAAGGAGGGTTCTGCCATAATGAACATTCTGGTGTAGCGCATCCCATTTTTCTGCGACTCCAAGTACTTTGCCACCTCTTTGGCAAAGTTCATCGCCTCTTTCAATTTTAGAGGGGTAGTCGGATCCATGGTGCTGTGTCCCGAGCGGAACATTTCGTTAGTCCGGCCAAGTCCGTCTCGTGTCAGCATTTCGGCTTTCATCGCGCTTTGCGGGTGAACCATGGTATAGATCTCACGCAGATTCCCAAATTTTTCCACTTCGAAAATTCTGGCCTTTTCCTTATTGCAGACGACAACCCAAGTTTCTTTATGCATACGATCACCTCCGGCATCTTTGCTCGTAAGCCTTTCCCAATTTCAACTTTAATCTCTGGCGAGCAAATAATCAAGAATTATTTTGAATAAGGGCGTCAGTAAACTTTTAAGTCCTAATCAAATAGTAATGATTTCATTGCCATCGATGGCAAAGAGCCGATCATCCGATGTCCAGCTAATCGGCTGGGACAGCGCATCTTCGGTAAAAGAGGGAAGAATCGCCACGCGATCCTTAAATTGAAAACAAGGGAACGAGAGGCGCTCCCCTCCTTTCTTCAAGACGACATGAGGGTGGATATGTCCTGAAAAGGTAAAATATTTAGGGTGCGGCTGAGGCTCTTTAGTGAACGCAAAAGGAGGAATGATGAGTGGGTCTGCCCAGGCGGCAACTCCAAAAGATGTCACTTCCTCCACCTTCAACATGGGTGTTTTGGGGAAAGCCAAATAGAAAGCTGTTCCTAGCGTCCGCGACCAGCTCTGCACTTTACTCAGCAAGGGCTTGTCAAACGAACGGCCCTCGGGCGCTGCATCACCCAAGAGTACCACGCGCTTAACAGGCCTCTTCTTGAAAATCGCTTTGAGCCGATCCAGCTCGGCAGCGCCGCTCTCCATCCAGTTTTTTTCCGTCAAAGCGCAGCCTATGTCGGCCACCAGCAGCAGCTCCATCGCCGGCCAGAACAAGGCTTTCTCAGGAAGAAGCTCTATCTCTTCATTTTCTACATCTATCAGCATAGCTGTCAATCTACACGATTGCCCTTTTTCTTAGGAAGAATCCACAAAATAGCGGACCAAAAGTGTTTCAAAATTCGGCACGGCAGTTATGGGAAAGGCCTCACGACTGGGAGAAGATAACCTACCTCATCCTTCTAATATTAGGTCACTTGCAATGTTAATAAACCTTTTCTTTGCTGAAAACCTGATTTAGAAAGATGTTCGGTACAATGCGTCTTATATCTTCAGTACGCGCTCGAGCAGACGTTCTTTTCCTTTGGCATCCAGCAAGAGATGCAGCGCATCTCCTTCTTTAAAAGCACGGCTAATGCACCTCTGCCAGGCAGCCTCGATTTTTTGTACCAGCGCAGGATGAACCCCTCCTTCGGCATCGTCCCCTTCGTAATGCTCCCAGTCGACGGAAAAACCCATTTTCTCATAGAAACCGACCGCATCGGATAAGGCGTACACATTGACGTTGCCGCTGCCCATGAGCTTGCTGGCGTTGTATGCGATATGGATGAGATGGGTACCGACACCTTTCCAGACCCCGGTCTTATAATTTTGGATATAGTCGACGGTGACAGGGTTAAGCTCCGGTTGGCTTTCAATCACTGAAGGAAGATAAGCGGAAAAGTGGATCTCTCCAAAATTCAAGACCTGATCGGCGCTTTTATCAATTAAGGCGATTTTGTAGTCGCAGCCCCATTGTTTTTTAGTAGCGCGGCAGCTTCCTTCCAAAGGTTTAACATGCCCGGTTTCAATTTCGGTTGCAGGAAAGAAGGAGTCTTTTAGGAACCGATCAAATTCATCCATGCCTTCTTGAAAAAAAGGCTCGTACGAAGTCGTTGGTAGGTTTATCGAGAGGCTCTGCATGATATATCCTTGATTAAATCGAGGGTATATTCTATGCCAAAAATCAATTTATGGCGTAGCGCTGCTTTCTGTTTGTATCAATCAGGCGGCGTACTTAAGAAGAGCCTGCCCGTGATTTCAAATCTTAGGCAGACTCGACTAGTCCCAGTCTAGCTAACCTTAAGCACGATTTTTCCCTGCGTGTGGCCGGCTTTGACTTTCTTCAGCGCCAAGACAGCCTCTTCCAACTTCAGCTCTTCGGTATGTGCTGGCTTTATGGCTCCTTGGTCGATCAGGCCGGCGATAGTAGCAAGCTGCTCGCCGTTTGGCGCCACGAAGACAAAGCCGGTGCGTATGGGATAGGACTTCCCCAGCTCTTCAACATTGAAATTGACAATCGAAACTAAGGAACCTCCCTTTTTTACCAAGGGGAAACTTGCCCTGAGAGTGCTACCGCCGACGCAGTCATATACCACATCGAGTCCCTGGGGCTCATGTTTCATGATCGCTTCAGCAAAGTCCTCTTTGTTGTAGTCGATCACGTGATCTGCTCCAAGGCTCTTTACGTAGCCATGGTGATTTGACGAGGCGGTTGTGTAGACAGTTGCCTTTTTCCATTTGGCAAACTGAATCGCAAATGAACCGACGCCTCCGGCGCCTGCAGAGATAAAGCAGGTATCGCCTTCCTTCAGACGCGCAAAACCAAACAGGGATTGCCAGGCGGTGAGCGCTACGAGAGGGATGGCCGCCGCTTCAGCGAAATTCAAGCTCTTAGGCTTTATGGCCGCATATTTTGCGTCCAGGGCGATATATTCGGCGAAAGTGCCATGTCTGACCACTTGCTTGCGGCAATAAGCAAATACAGCATCCCCGACCTTAAAGCCTTTGACACCCTCGCCCACCTCCGCGATCTCTCCGGCAGCGTCCCATCCGAGAATCAAGGGGAACTCATGGGGCATCTTGTCTTTCAAGGCACCTTCGCCAATTTTCCAGTCAACCGGGTTGACCCCCGCATCACGGATGCGGATAAGCACCTCTCCTTTTGCAGGGCTGGGCTTAGGCACATCTGCCATCTTCACCTCTTCAAGCCCGCCAAAATGTTCGACGACCACTGCCTTCATTGCCACCTCTTCCTTTTCGGATTTTGACAAACCCGGATTGCATTGTTAGCGATTTAAACCGAAAGTGTCTCAAAATTTGGTTTTAGGCAAAGAGTAAGCTCTCCAAGATTGAGACACTTTCGGTATAAGAGCGTCCAAAAACAAAATTCAACAGCAAAGCGCACAATTTTGAGTTTATGGATAGCTCTTATATGTCGCAAATCGGAACGATTCGATCAAGCAGAGAATAGGCGCTCCGAGAGTCTGCTAGCGGATTTAGCTTCCGACGATTTTGCCCGACACTGCCTATGGGCCAAAACAAATGAATCAAAAACCGATCGAATCAATCAATAAAATCATCAGAGACCATCCCGTTACCGGGTTCCTGTTGAGACTTGAGGTTAAATGTAAAGGAGGATAAGGTTCTTGCCGATCCTTAAAAATAGACAGCAGGTTAGGCATGCCCCATACTCCAATCATTGGCACTCTCGGTTACATACTTTCCCCTGAAAAAGATCAAGTCCTGATGGTGCACCGCATTGGGAGGGAAGACGATCTATTCCTTGGGAAGTACAACGGTCTCGGCGGCAAGATGGAGGCAGGGGAAGATGTCCTCTCGTGCATGAAGCGGGAGATTTTTGAGGAAGCTGGCATCATCGCCGAAGAACTTCACCTGCGGGGCACCGTCAACTGGACGGGGTTTGGCAAAAACGGCGAGGACTGGCTGGGCTTTATTTTCTTAATCGAGCGCTTTTCCGGGACACCCTTGAAAGAGTGCGCCGAAGGCCCTCTTGAATTCGTACCTATCAATCAGCTCCATACGCTGCCGATGTGGGAAGGCGATCGCCACTTCCTACCCCTTGTGTTCGATAAAAATCAGGCCCCCTTTCACGGCCACATGCCCTACCAAGGGGGAAAGGTGATGGGCTGGAGCTTTGAGAGGGAAAGGGGAAAACATTTTGCGACACTTTCGGTATGACCGAATTGTATCGTCAAAAGCGTCAACGGATTCTTTGAAAAAGAAATTGGTAATTATTGCTTTTCCTGATATAATAAAGCGCTTTCCTTCGAAATAAATAAATTTCAACCATTAACAAGTGATATCCATGCTTCCAATCTTCAAAGAAAACAAAGAGTTGCCGAAAGAGGGTCCAAAAAAAGCCGCTGCGCCTAAAAAGAAGGCTAAAGAGGGCTCCATCACGTTTGACACACCGGGTAACAAGATACACTTCATCAGCCTTGGCTGCCCCCGCAACTTAGTCGATACGGAAGTCATGCTCGGTATCTTGCTGAAAGCTGGATTTGAGCCTGAACAAGAGATGAAAAAAGCAGACTTCATCGTGATCAACACCTGCGGCTTTTTGCAGGCATCGCGTGATGAATCTCTCTCTTGCATCGGCGAAGCGATGGAGATGAGGAAGAAGGGCGCTAAAGTCATCGTCACCGGCTGCATGGTGCAGCGTCACTCCGAAGAGGTAAAAGAGCATTTCCCCTCAGTCGACTACATGCTCGGATCAGGTGATGTCGAAGGAATTCTAAAGGCGGTTTCGGCTGAAGAACAGGGAACGATGATCACTTCTGCCAAGAGCTTTCTGGAAGCTGGCGAAGTGCCAAGACAACTCTCCACGCCAAAACACTTTGCATACCTTAAGATTGCCGAAGGCTGCCGCAAAAAATGCGCCTACTGCGTTATTCCGAACATCAAAGGACCGCTTAAGAGTAAAACGGTCGAGCAGGTGATCAAAGAGTTCCGCATATTGAGAGGCAAGGGCGTCGAAGAGATCATTCTAATTGCCCAAGACCTTGGAGACTACGCTAAAGATCAAGGGATGAAAAGGTCAGACGGCCTCGTCATGCTGCTGAAAGAGATTCTGAAAGAAGAGGGGGATTTCTGGCTCCGACTCCTCTATCTTTACCCGGATGAAATCACCGAAGAACTTCTGGATATCATGAATCAAGACAAGCGGCTTCTCCCTTACCTTGACATGCCCATCCAGCACATCAATAACAGAGTGCTCAAATCGATGCACCGGGCGACCTCCAAAGAAGAGATTCAAAACATCATCAAGACGCTGCGCTCCAAAGTAAAAGATGTCACCATCCGCACCAGCCTGATCGTCGGGTTCCCCGGAGAGAAAGACGAAGAATTTGAAGAGCTGCTTGAGTTTGTCAAAGAGTGGAAGCTCGATAACGTCGGAGTGTTTAAATACTCCAACGAAAAGGGTTCGTATGCCTACGACATGGAAGATCAGATCGCCGACGATGTCAAAGAGACGCGCTACCAGAGATTGATGCAGGCGCAGGCGCAGGCCCTCGAGGAGAGACAGAAGCGATTTATCGGTAAAACGATCGATGTCTTTGTCGAAGGTTACCACCCGGAAACAGACATGCTGATGGTTGGCCGCCACAAGGGACAATGCCCTGATATCGACGGCGCTGTCATCATCAACGACGGCAGAAAAGTCACCGCTTTCGGCAAGCGCTACAGGGTTAAAATCACGGAAGTGGCCGGATACGATCTCGTCGGTAAGGTTCTCTAAGCATGACTGACCCACAAGAGAGCCATCTTTTGTCCGTCCGCTCTCTTGGGCATCGGGGAGAAGGCGTCGGAGTTCAATCCCAGCTGGTCATGTTCGTTGATGGAGCGCTTCCACAAGAAATTGTCGAAGTAGAAGTCACCGCACAAAGGAAGCGTTTTGCAGAAGCGAAGCTCCTGAAAGTGGTCCAGCAGAGCCCCGACCGCATCGCTCCCCCCTGTCCTCTTTTTGGCTCCTGCGGGGGCTGCCAGATCCAGCATCTCAGCTACCCGGGCCAGCTTAAGGCCAAGCAGGAGAGGGTCAAAGAGTGTTTGACCCGTATCGGCAAGTTTACCGACGTCCATGTCGAAGAGTGCATCCCCTCCCCCGACCCATTCCATTGGCGGCATAAGGTGCAAATGCCCGCTGCCGCGGTCGATGGCAAGCTGGTGTTTGGCTTTTATGAAAAGCGCACGCACACAATCGTTCCCGTATCTACCTGTCTGATCCACTGTGATGAGGGCGACAAAGCCATGCAGGCGCTTGAAGAAGAAGCTAACCTCCTGCAGATCACTCCCTACTCCGAAACTACAGGCCAGGGCGCTTTAAGGCATATTCTGCTCAAGACCTCTCTTTCCAGTAAAAAAACGATGGCCGTTTTCATCACCAATGGGCGGGAAAAGGGGAAAATGGAGAAGCTGGCAAAGAGGCTGATGGAGAAACGCCCCGATGTCGCCGGAGTGTTCCTCTCTATCAACAAGGAGTCCGGCAACACTATCTTGGGAAACAGCTTTGAGCTTCTTGCTGGCGCCAGCACGATTCAGGAAGAGCTTCTCGGCTTAAGATTTACTGTCTCGCCTGCTTCATTTTTTCAGGTTAATCCAGCGCAGGCCGAGAATATGTACCGCAAAACGCTCGAATTTGCAGCGCCAACGAACACGACACGGGTGCTCGACTGCTACTCGGGAGTAGGCACGATGTCGCTTATCATGGCACGTCAAGCCGGTTTCGTAAAAGGAATCGAGTGGGTGGAAGCCGCTGTAGAAGATGCCTATGAAAACAGCCGTCTCAACGCTATCGCCAATATCGAGTTCAAGGCTGGAGCGGTAGAAAGCATTAGCTTTCGGGGCGAGAGCTTCGACACCGTCCTTTTAAATCCCCCGCGAAAAGGGTGTGATGAAAAGGCTTTGAAGGCGATTTTGAACTTGGCGCCGGCGACAATAGTCTACACCTCCTGCGACCCAGCCACTCTCTCCAGGGATCTTGCCGCTCTGCAGGCCGGGGGCTACAGAATTGAGAAGGTCCAACCGTTTGATATGTTTCCCCAGACCATGCATGTCGAAACCGTCGTGAAGTTATCCCGGCTGTGAGACACTTTCGGTATAAAACCCCATTGATCAGTAAAACGTTCCCACTTGCGCTCTAGTGCAGGCTCTTAACTCTGGACTGATCCAAGTCCCTCATCATCTTGCCAATAGGCAACTTGTCGCTTCACACTCAAGCAGCTCTCCAAATCCCCTGTCCAGCCCGTAAACGCTCGTGCCCTCGCCAAATCGACACGCATTCAGCCCAACCAACCACCTTACATAAATTAAATTATTTACTATATAATACATATATAAACATTTTGCATTTAAACAATCTAAACAACTTCTTTAATTACAAAGAACATTCAGCGCCTATAATTCGGTAAAGTTTTAAGCGAGGAGAATAGGTATGCAGTACGAACCCAGCATGAATTTCAGGGACAACATGAACGCCCTGGTCAACTTTCCCAAAAATAACGAGCATGCCACCATCAAAAGCGACAGCAGCGGCAAACTCTTCTCGAGTGATGGCAGCTACCTCGCGCGAACCGTAGGCTGGTATAGCGGCAGCGACTTAAAAGGGACTACCGCCGTCATCAACCGTACCTGCCAGGACATGCTCAATGAGATCGGTGAAACGGTGTTCAAGGCTGAACATTCTGACAGTTTGGTGGAGGCAGCAAACGCAAGGGAGTTCTACTTAAAAGCCGGGCAAGCGCTAGAGAGCATGAAAGAGATTCAAAAGGTCTATGCCAAGCGGTATGAAGGCAAGCAGCACGAGGGAATGAACGAGCTGAGCCAGACTATCCAAGCGTTTGAGGAGGGCCTTAAGCGTTTTGAGGAACAAGAGTCGAACCTGGCGCAAAGAATTTTGTCAGCAAGCAGTTTTCTTTTCCTAGAGGCGGAAAACGACTTAGGAAAAAGCTTCATCTATGTTCCGAATGAAGTGGAACCGAGTCAAGCATTCGCTGGCTTAGAGCAAGACCTGCCAAAAGTATCTTCATGGTGGGGCACTTATGGCCAAGGACCGACGGTACTTGGTAAACTCGCCTCCGGCTTCAATACAGCCAAGGAAATTGCCGTAGGCACATTTTCTCCCTATGCCTATGAAGCGAGCTCTGATCGTGTCGCTTTGGGCGGACAGCAGCGGGTGGCGAATGGAGGCAAGCAACTTGGCGGCAGCGATGTCTATCACTACATCGAAGGAATCAGTAAAAAAACTCCGGTAAACGCGATTCACGACTTTCATTTGGCAGGGGGAAGCGCCGTCAATAACAAAACTGTAGAGCAAGTCAAAAGCATTATCAACTCCCAGTCCGATTACTTTACAGACCCCAGCCTGCCGGTTGTCATTCCCGTTGTATTTACTGGCGAAGGCGTTTGGGAGCGCAATCACATCGCTGTCATTTTAATTAAAGACAACTGCGTAGAATACTACGATGCCAAAGGAATTGTAAGCGAAAACAAGCCGCTCGCAAAGGGAAGCGGAACGTTGCGCGATGTGCTTGAATTTTGCCGGGATAAATTCACAAAAGGCGGGTTCATCAGGGAAAACCCCTATCCACATCAGTATGACGCGCACAATTGCGGCGTGTTTGTTTGCCGCCATCTCCATGACCGCCTAATCAAGAACTCAGCTATGGGAACCATGAAGACCGAGGCGCCATCCCTTTCTGAAGTAGAGGATTTCAGGCAGGAGGTCATCAAAACAGCCTATCCTGCAGATGAAAAGGGAAATGACAAAGGTAACACTGTGGGAGGGTCTTTTAGCGAAGACGACTTTTAAACAAGACTAGAGAAGGGGGAGTTGAACACTCCCCTGAAAGACAATTTTAACTTCTCATGTTGAGCGCCGCAAAGCCGTTTGCCAACGATTCCCCTACGAACCAGTCCTCAGTTGTGCTCATGATGCCCTGGTAGGCTTCAGCCTTCCATTTCATCGCATTCAGAGGAGCGAACACCCCAAGGGCGGAAACCGCTGCATCTACAATTTGAATCACTCCCTTGACACAAGTGAGCTTCAGATATTGATTTAATTCCGGTGATTTTCCGAGAGTGACGGCACAGGCAATGGCGATAAAGACCAACTTGACAATCTCGACAATCGCTTTGACGACGTGGGCTGGGCAGTTGACGGCGTGGTTGAAAGCAAGGCCGGCTCTTGTGCCTACGCTGACATCTCTGAAGGGAACATTAAAATCGCATATAATCATTTGAGTACTCCTTTTTCCGGATTTAATAATATGTATTTAAAGTGTGAACCTATACGTTCTAGAAACGGTTGGACTTTTTCTATAAATGGATTCCCAGTGAGGGAAGCGTGGTGTGTACCCAGATCGATAAATAATTTCTTTCTGGACGTCGATTCCGCCCCTCTTGCTTTAAGAAGGGAAGCCGCTTTCTGAATGGAAGCCTCCAGACAATCTTGTCTGATATTGAATGTACGCACAACCAACTCCCTCTGCTTCATCACGATCACAACGCTGCCCGCCTCTTGCAATCTGGTAACCAAGGAGTTCTGTTCATCTTGTACGCTTTTAAGAATGCCGTCAACGTGTTTTCGCGGGTCGATCTTAGATTCGGGTTCGATCGCATTGTGACAGGCGGCAAGGAGAGCTAAGGCCTGGATTTTTTCATGGGCACCCCCTTGCTTCTCTCCCGAAAGGATCTCCGCTGCATGCTGGATTTTGCGGATTTCGTCTTTGTGTTTATTGAGCCACAGCTCTCGCTCTGCATGGTCCCAGCCGAAGATCTGCATGGCGCTCAAAGCGATCGCTTTTCTGGGCGATCTCTCCTGTAGCTTCTCATAGAGAGACTCGCCAAGGAGTTCGCTTGACTCCTCCACCAAAGCGATGTCAACGCTCTTATCGGCATAATTGGCGATCACTCCAGCAAAAAACTCCTCATGCGCAGGGTCTTTGTGTCTGTCGAAAATAAAGACAAGATCAGCTTCCTCAATCGCTTCGACGTTGCCGCCGGCGATCTTGTCCTGATAGCTGAAAAAGGGATACTCTTCCCTGAACACTTGATGGGTGGAAACGGTCATGTCATACCAAGAAAAATAAAAAACAGTTTTTAACACAAAAATCTAATTTCACGCAAGTTATACCAGTTTATACCTAAAACAAAAACAACATTTAAAAACAAAAGACGGTAATTTATTGCTACACCTTCAAGATAGTAAGAGATTGTTAGCGATTTTGGACTCCATCGATGGCGGGAACTATGCCGAAAGTCCCTCAGAATGTGAAATTTTGCGGCATTATCGACATATACCGAAAGTGTCTCAAAATTTGGTTTTTGGCAAAGAGAAAGCTCTCGCGATTGAATGATCGTAAGCCACCTAATATTAGAAATATAAGGTGGCTTACGATCATTCAATCCCGAGGCTTTCTCAAAGCCCACATGCCAAGTTTTGAGATACTTTCGGTATAAACTGTACGGATTGAAAAGAATACTTGATTTACCTTCCGAATCTCACCTATCTTGTTCCTCTCAGAGATAACATTTAAGAGACCGACAAATGATCCAGCCATCCGCTCTAGCCCCTTTGATTGACCACACTCTTCTGAAAGCAGACGCCACGAAAGCGGAAATAGAGGCCCTCTGCAAGGAGGCGCTTGCGTACCGCTTTTATTCCGTCTGCGTTCTTCCGGTCTGGGTAGAAGATGCCGTCTCGTTTCTCCGGGGTTCTTCCGTCAAAGTGACCACCGTCATCGGTTTTCCTCTAGGAGGCAACCTTCCTTTGATCAAAGCTAAAGAAGCAGAAAAAGCCGTCAAGGAGGGCGCCCACGATATCGACATGGTGATCTGTCTGGGAAAAGCAAAAGAGCATAAGTTTCGCTACATCAAAGAAGAGATTGAGGCTGTCATCAAAGCAGCGAAGCCGCCTTGCCTTAAAGTCATTTTAGAAACATGCAACTTTGATCCCGAGGAAATCCGCTCTCTGTGCACCGCTTCCAAGGAAGGAGGGGCGGATTTTATTAAAACATCCACGGGATTCGGTAAAGGGGGCGCCTTAGTCGAGACTATTGCCCTTCTTAAAGAATGTGTGGGGGGGCAGCTTGGCATCAAAGCTTCCGGGGGCATTAAAAATTACTCCCAGGCATCCTCTCTTCTTGAAGCGGGAGCTACCCGAATCGGAAGCTCCGCCTCGGTTTTTTTAATGAAAGAAGCGGCCGAATTTAGAGTGTAACATCAAACATCTCATATTCATCCGTACCAAGCAATCCCACCCGGGTCACTTTGGATGTTCCGACAAACTCGATGCACCACCCTTCAGGGTCATCAAAAAATATCTCCTCTACTTCCGAGTCGATCAATCCAGCGATATATCTCGCGCGGGACTCGGAGGATTTTGCACTGGGGTAAAGAAACGAGAGGGACTTGTGCTTTTTACCCTCAGCTTTGTATTCATCGGAAACCTTGGCAGAAATCGTGTGCTCGCTTCCAGGGATGAAATAGGGCTTTTTGAAGATTATGCGCTTGGCCGTTGAACCGATGAGTTCGATCCGGCATGCCGTACCGCTGATCTCCTCCAAGATTTTCGTCCTGACAAAAGTGCCGCTATCTGAAAGGGCCGCTTTTTGAACAGAACTGTTTACAATCAGAGCCGTTGTCCCCTTGACGGTGGTGATCATCTCCGCATTTTTTACACACACACGATCTCCCGCCAAGAGACCCAGCGGACACAGAAGCGAGGCGACCTTTACGGAGCCGCTTGCCTCTATCGATTCCTTGATGGAGCATCTCAAGACATCGACATCTCCCATCGCATCAATTTTTTTTGCAGTACTTAAGGTGCACTTGACGTTACCCTCCGAGAGGATCAATCCATCGCAAGACGACGATGTCATTTCAACCTCTGCTGCAGAGACAGAGAGGACCGTTGACTTGTAAATAATTACACTACCCTCATAATCAACAGCATGATTCAAATTTTCACGGCGAATCGTCAGCAGCTTCTCATCTGTTGATCCCAAAAGCTGCGGGACAATGTGTGCCTGTAGATTGTGTTCCTCCTCTTCAAAGTAAAACCCGAAGCCATCTAATTGTAGCGATCTCGAAGCCAACATATGCACCTCTTTGTTAAACTTAAGGAATTGAAAAATGCTTCACCCCGGAAGGATCCTATCCACTTAGATAATGTTAACGGATTCAGATTTCGTCGATTTTTCTGAGGGAAAATATACTACTTTTGGATGTTTTTTAAACAGGCCACATTCCCCAAACCATCTAAATAAACAAACAATATATTTATTTAAACAACACTCACGATCTCGGCAGAAACAGGTTCTCGTCTTTAAGAGACAGCGCTAAAACTAAATATGTACGCTTTGCATCTGATTGCAGTTTTCTCAAGGGATCTAAAAGGAAGCGCTCTCCAAAATCGGCTTTTAAACTCGAAGTTCCTCCTCGACCTATCCACTTTTTTTTAAGTTGCAAAAGGAATATGAAACAGGCAAGGTGAGGTCGCATGAGGGTCTTACTGCTCCTCAGAAAACGCAAACGCTTCCGCATCAAGGAGATTACCAAAATGCCCAGCGACAAGGAAATTCACCAGTATTTGGAAGCGCTCTTCAATTTCAAATCCTCTCTTTATTCTAAACACTTCCACGAAGCTTTCGATAAAATTGAAAAATCCTCCTTGGCTGCGGCCAAAAAAGAGGAGGCGATCGTACGCGCTGTCTTAGACACAGCTTCCCGATTCATTATCGATCTCTACGACGTCATCGACCACTCGACTAGAGAGAGTCTCAAAGAAGGAGAGATCCCCCTTTTTTGGAAAAATTCCAAAAAGATCATCGAGCATAAGATGGATACCTGGATTCAAGAGAGCGCAAAAAACTCGCCAGCCCTCGCCTCAATCTCTTCAAAGCTGCGCAGCGATATCCGCGAATTTCAAGAAAGGGCCGCCAAGTTCCACCAGGAAAGACAAATTTACTCCCACACCATCAGGAGAGCTAACGACACCGCGCTCCCCTCTGAAACCACTTAAAACAAAGGATTTCCCCGTGTGTTTTTCTAAAGAAGCCAGTTACGTATCAGGAACCTTGCTGACCACGTTAGGCCTCTATACGGTACTGACAGCCAAGCAAAAAAAAATCCTGCCGGCTGCGCTCATCCCCCTCTTTTTTGGCATCCAGCAGCTATCTGAAGGAAACATTTGGGCCTCTTTCGATGAAAATCTATCACCCATCAAGCTACAGTTTTTTAACAGCATCGCGGCAACGCCAGGATTTTTCGCGGCCCTTTTTCTCTTTTTCGCCTTCATCATCTGGCCAGTCTGGATCCCGCTTTCGACCTACCTGCCTGAAAAGCAGCCTACGCGCAAGACTCTTTTAGGAGCTCTGCTGCTAGCCGGCATCGCGACTGCAGCTCTTGCTGTTCTATCCCTGAAAGACAACAGCATTACCTTACAAGTCATTCAAAAGTCCATTCAGTACACTCCGGAAAAGCCGTTGATCATGCCGTTGAATTTATTCATTCTTCTCTACGGTGCAACGGTAATTTTACCCTCTTTAATTTCGTCGATCAGGGGCTTTTCGCTGTTCGGCGTCTTTTCACTCGCTGCCCTCATTATCTCATTTTACCTCTACTACAACACCTTCACCTCGGTCTGGTGCTTTTTCTCCGCTTGGCTCTCCATCATTATCGCCATGGTGGTAAGAGCTCAAGGACACTTGGCAGAAAGGCGCTGACCGGATCGCTTCGCGACATGACAAAACCTATTTTTTACTGGCATAGAGCCTTTCGCTCTCTTCCAGCCTCTCCTCTTTTACCCTGGGGTCTAGCTCATAAGCCACAGGTGTTGATTTCCCGAAGGGAACCCATGCTTTTTTATGAACAGTCCGGCGTAAAGGATTATAGGTAGCCAGCCCAAAGAAGGAGAGAAAGAGGGCGAAAAATATGATCGATACCCAGAGGCCTTTATATCCCATAAAATTGATGAAGACGGGACTGATCAGAGGCCCGATGACAGCGCCGCCACCGTATGCCAAAACCAAAATTCCTGTTGCTGAGGTCAGGGCATTTTGCGACAGGCGATCGCACACTTGCGCCACGCTGATAGGGTATAGAGTGAAAGTTAAGCCCCCCGCCACAAAAGCGCATAAATAGGCCAACCAGGCAACAGACGGATAGAGAACCAGTAAAAGGCAGGGCACTACACTTGCCGTGCTCATACCAAAAAGCACCCATCGTCTATCGTAGGCATCTGACAACTTACCGAGAGGCCATTGAAAGGCCATGCCTCCAAATATCGTCAGACTCACCAGCCAGGAGACTTGGAGGTTAAATTCCTGCCCAAAATTTGCCGTGAAAGCATAGATTGACCCTAAAATCATCCCTGACACGAGTGTCCCCATAAATCCGAATGGTGAGTGGCGATAAAGACCCAGTACATTGAACAGCTCCGGCTCCTTGATGAAAGGAGTCTCCACTTTAGTGGCAGCAAGCGGCAAGATGGAGAGGGTGACAAAAAGAGCATAATAGGCGAAAGGCTGGAGCGTTTTTAAATCGCCCACGTCTAAAAGAAACTGCGAGACTGCCTGCGCTCCATAGAAACAGATCATATATAAGGAAAGCACATCCGCTCTTGTCCTAAGAGAGCTCTTGTCAAGCAGCCAGCTCTCCACCACGATGTAGACACCGGCAATCGCCCCGCCCGCCAAAAAGCGCATCGCGCACCAAAGAGCCGGCGAAAAATAAAGTCCCATGGCGAGACAAGATGCCGTCGAGACCGCGGCGAATACGGCATATGCCCTGATATGCCCGACCCTTAAGATGAATCCTTCCAAAAAAAGGGCTCCAAGAACAAGTCCTAAAGAATAACAAGAGTGCACGAGACCAATCACTTCCTCTCCATAGCCTTGATCCCTCAGCGTCATGCTGATATAGCTATAGAAAAACCCTGTGCCGAAAATAATCAATAAAATAGAAATTAGCGGAGACAGAATTCCCCTAATTTGGAATACGCTGAGCATAGGCAACCTCTTTTGTTTTAAAAGAACGGTTACGCCTTAAAGCCTGCTAGCAGATTTGCCTCCCGTTGCATTTGGGGTCAATATCACCCTAGCATCTAGCCCCTCAAATCGACGGAATCCGAATCCGCTAACAGTCTCTTATAACAAAGGATCCCCCGATTTAGGGTTCTGGTTCTGAGAGGGCCTCGGGACCGAACGATAATAAGTCATCTCATATTTTTAATATTAGGTAACTTACAATCATTCAATCTTAGAGAGCGTTTCTCTTTGCCAAAACCAAATTCTGAGACACTTTCGGTATAGAGCGTTTGGCAGGATCTTTTAGGGGCTTGATATACCGAGAGTGTCTCAAAACTTTGAGATTTTAAGCTCCGCGAAAGCTATATTTTGAGGGCTTTCGGTATATGATCTTAATTATCAGATAGATAAAAAAATGGCGACCGTGTTTTTCTCATATTACCATTTTTTAAATAATTTGTTTCCTGTATACCGATAGACACCAAAAAAATATTTTTTAAACGATCAGACCGATGGGTGCTCCGATGCTCAAACTTATGTGTTTCATCTCCTTAGCTGCTCTCCCTCTCCAGGCCGATGAAGGAAAAGAAATCTCTAAACTGATCGTAACGGGAACTGCCGAGATAAAAAAAGCGCCTGACATGGTATCGGTCAGCATCGGCGTTGAAGAAGAAGACAAATATGCCGATGTAGCGATGAAAAAGACGGCTGCCAAAATTGAAGCTGTCATCGCGGGTATCAAAGCCGGTGCAGGAGAGGAGACAACTTATTCGACAGACACTGTCTCCCTCTACCCCGTCTACGAAACCATCGATCCTAAAAAACCAAAACCACCGTTAACTGTCGCCTACCGCGCAACAAGCACTTTGACGGTACGAACATCAGATCTCAAATCGGTAGGAAAGCTTATCGATTCAGCAGCAAAAGCCGGCGCAAACAGGATCGAAAGCCTTGTTTTTTCTCTGAAAGACAATAAAGAGGCGGAGCAGGAAGCCCTCTCTCTGGCCGCAGAGAACGCTCTGAATACAGCCGCCACTCTAGCCAAAGCCTCTTCTGTTAAGATCAAAAAACCGCTGCTGATCCAGCAGGAATCGGGCATTGCCCCCGTCAGGTTTAAGACAGCCCTGTATATGGCCCGGGATGCCGGCGAGAGCTCCATGCCGATAGAGCCTGGTTCGGTCAGCGTATCGGCACAAGTGGGCATCACATTCGAGATCGATTAAAATCTCTTAAGCCAATCCTATCTCTTTGCAGAGGTAGACGTCCTGAATGGCATGAAAAAGCTGTACCCCTTCCTTCATAGGTCTTTGGAAGGTCTTTCTGCCGCTAATCAGACCGATACCACCGGCCCTCTTATTGATGACAGCTGTTTTAACGGCATCATGCAGGTCATTTTTTCCCGACTCCCCACCGGAGTTGATCAGGCCGACTCGCGTAGTATTGAGCACCTGATAGCGGCAGAGGTCGATGGGATTGTCTTCGATGTCACAGAGGTCGGAATACATCTTCTCAGACCATTTGCCATACCCTTTGTTGAGTTGGTTCATCGCCTTGTAGCCGCCGTTAACGAGAGGAAGCTTCTGTTTGACGATATCAGCGCCGATGCACTGGCCTAAGTGATTTGCCTGTCCTGTCAAGTCGGCGGAGAGGTGGTAGTCAGTACCGTCAATTTTGAAGGCCGGGTTGCGCAGGTAACACCACAAGATGGTAGCCAACCCCAGCTCATGGGCCATTTCAAAGGCTTCGCTAATCTCCTGGATCTGGTGGTGGCTCTCCTGGGAACCGAAGTAGATGGTTGCCCCTACCGCTTTAGCGCCCATGTCATAAGCTCTTTTGACCGAAGTAAAAAGGATCTGATCGTGGGTGTTGGGAAAAGAGAGGAGCTCATTGTGGTTGATCTTGAGGATGAAGGGAATCTTGTGGGCATATTTTCTTGCCACCATCCCTAAAACTCCCAGAGTAGACGCAACGCCATTGCAGCCGGCCTCGACAGCCAGCCTGACAATGTTTTCAGGGTCGAAATAGAGGGGGTTGGGGGCGAAGGAAGCGCCAGCCGAGTGCTCGATCCCCTGATCGACCGGAAGAATGGAGAGATAGCCTGTATCTTTCAGGCGCCCGTGGCCAAAAAGGGCTTCGAGTGACCCCAGAACACGGTTGTTACGGTCGCTGTCTTTGAAAATACGGTCGACCCAGTTCGGTCCGGGCTCCGGAAGCTGTTCCTTACGGATCTTTGTGCAGCGATAGTCGAGAAGCTCTTCAGCCTCTTTTCCGAGAAGGGATTGGATGTCTTTATAGGATAACTCTGATTTCAGCTGAGCGAATGTCTGCATGCCTTTAGCCTCGGGGAATGGAATTTTTCTTCCCCCATCCTAATGCTATCGTTTTTTTTTCGCGAGACTCTCTTTTAATTATAAGAACTGGCTAGCTAATTCGGATAACATCGATTTCACATTTCCTGAGCAAAAAATTTACATCCTATATTCTTCTCGGCTAATTTCACCCAGTAAAAAACGCACTTCTCTAAGCATCCTGTTAATATTGATCTCAGGATACCCCCCAAAACTTTGCGCTACAGGATCCTTCTTATCCAGAGCATCCACATGGGGCATAATCTCATTTCTGAGCTTCAGTAATTCTTCTTTGGCACTTCCTAGGGCTTGTCTTTGATCCGCAGAAAGCTCAGAACTGTTGTAATCATCCACTATCCTGAAGTCTGTGTTCTCAGTTGCTTTCGATGCCGCCCTCAGAGGTTCACCTGATTTGGGGTCCACCGTATTGTCATTATTATAAAATACTCTAAGGTTTTGATTGATCAACTCACTCCTTATCTCAGCAACCTTGTTATTGGCACTCATGATATTCGTCAAAGGCTGCAACAATTCCTCTCCAGAGTGTTCCACAAGGTAACAATAAGCTTTTGTAAATCCCTGATCATAAATAGCCGCATCATCAGCATCGTACTTCCTCATCAACGTATTGGTACCAAATCCCGAAGCATTGGCACTATTGAGAATTCCGATCATGTCCTGACTAGTTTTTGTGGAGGCGTCTTTCACAAAAAAATCTATATCCCCTTTGACAACAGCTGACATTGACGCTTTTCTCGATTGATAAATTTCATCCTTAAGTTTGGCAATGACCGTTGTAAATTCTTGTTTCACGTCTTGTAACGCTTTAACATCAGCGTCTTTGTTAAGACCTTTGATTACTGCCATATCATCGTCAATCGCTTCCAGCTTTGCATGTAACAATTGGAGTTTCTCATTGGCAGGTTTGGAGGAATACAAAATGTTTCCAAGCTTATCTCTGGCAGCGTCGGCCTTAAAGCCCACGGGATCACTTGTTGCAGCTGTGTAAGCCTGTGCAGCGATGTCATCATCTGATAGAACTTTGGACTTAGGTCTTTCAGGGGCTTGCTGTCGTTCAACGTCAGCACCCCCTTTGCCTCCACCGGAAATCAATTTTTGAATTTCACTCTCGCATCTTTCTATATCGCCTTGAAGGGTTGCCTTTTCGCCTGCCTTGTCTGGATTGTGCTTATTCCAATTTTGCAAACCGACTTTCATAAGAGTCGACCGGCTCTTGAGCTCACTTATCTTTTGCTCGGTCGATTTATCGGGAGAATTGACAATCTTATCAATATTGGCGTTCCACGCCTTGTGTAAAGCCTCTCCTGAAGGCAGTGGTGGAGGCTTTATAGTGGGCATCCTGGCCTCCAGCGGAAGCAGCTTTTTCTGCTGTTCTATTGCCTGCCCAATCCCCTGCTTCATCTGATCCAGCGCTGCTCTTCCATTCTCACCCAAGGGGGCGCCGCTATCCAATTGCTGCTGAATGCGAGCCGACAGTTTTTCAAACTCGGCAATTTTTTCTTTCGGGGACCCCTCCCCCGTCTTTACTTTGACAAAATCCTCCATGTATTTTTCGGTAAGGGCTTTTGCCACGGTGCCTAAACCTTCCGCGTTTACAGCAACTTTTGCTTTGCCTTGCTGCATCACCTTTTTATTTGTCTCAAGCTCTATCGTTTTTCCAATCACACCCTTAAGCTGCTCAAGCGTTTTTCTTCCCTCGGGCGCCATATTGACGTGGGGACTATTCAATTGCGTGTCAATACGAGCCGACAACTCCTGAAAATGTTTGATTTTTTCATCGGGAGATCCTCTTCCCATATTCACTTTCGCAAATTCATCCATGTATTTTTCTCCCAGAGACTTTGCCACATCTCCCAGGGAATTGGCATTTTTTGCTGCACTGGCTTTTCCCTGCTGAATTGCTTTCATGCTCGCTTCTTTCATCTGCGCTTCCTGGGCTCGCGCCTCATGGAAATCGTTGACTTTCGCTTCACTTTTCAGCTGCTTGACCAGCATCGGAACTGTAATGGCCAGC
Organism: Estrella lausannensis; assembly: GCF_900000175.1. Classification (NCBI taxonomy): domain Bacteria; kingdom Pseudomonadati; phylum Chlamydiota; class Chlamydiia; order Parachlamydiales; family Candidatus Criblamydiaceae; genus Estrella; species Estrella lausannensis. The sequence continues at coordinate 64,158 of NZ_CWGJ01000028.1, read as the reverse complement.
TGGATCTTGGCGTTTGCCTGCTGTCCTTTAGCACTAAAATTCGGGTTATGTTTTACCTCTTGCAACCTGGCCTGCAACATCCCGATTCTTTCCTGCCGCTCCTCGTGGTTCATTTTCATGAACTGCTGAACCATTTCATTGGTCATCATCTCAAATTTTACAGGCTTATCTTTTCCTAGAAGTCCCACCGTTACTTGGCGCCCCTCCATGGCGCCGGCTTGCGTTGAACGGTCAACGCCCGCTTCGCGCTCAATGGCTCCGGCAAGTCTGTCAAAATTCACCGCTGCATTGGATCTTGCAGCACCGGCAGATTCCAAGGACATACACTCCCCCGAAAACAACTATATATTTTAATTTTAGCAGAATATATAATTTGTTTTCATTTTATATAACTAGAATTATACAACCTTTGTTTTAATATATTAGCTTAACAGAATTAAACACTTAATATTTACGATCTAAAGATCGCTCCTCCCCCACCTAACCCGGCACATTTCATTGACAATAAGGCTTGCATCCTTCATAAAATGGTAGGTTGGCACTCCCGTTTTTGTCATCTGGGCGAACTCACCGAGTTTCTGCCGATTCCATTCGTTGTAACGCTTGACCGTTACTTGAAATCAGCAGGGGATTTTTGCAGAAAAGACGCTTGCTTGAGTTCTTGTCGTTGCGAGCATAACAAAAACAATTTTGATGCATTCCAGCATCATCTTGTAAGGAATAGGCGAAATCCAGGTGACAGACGGTACTGCGGGCAGCTACCTGGCAAAAAATCAAATAAACCATGTGCTAGGATCGTGCCTTTTAAGAAAATCGACACTCAAATTCAATAATACCTAACACTAGCGAATTGTATGCATACTCAATATATCATTGCCTTTTCTCTCTATTTCGCCGTGATTTTACTGATCGGTATTTTTGCCCACCGGCAGCAAAATACCGCACAAGATTTTATCATGGGGGGACGTTCTCTTAGCTTTTGGGTAACGGCATTCTCTGCGCATGCAAGCGACATGAGCGCCTGGCTTTTCATGGCTTTCCCTGCAGCCATCTACCTTGGAGGCATGCCTGCGCTCTGGATCGCACTAGGCTTGATACTTGGCATGTTTTTAAACTGGCAGTTTTTTTAAACTGGAATTTTATCGCCACAAAACTAAGGGTTGAAACGGAAAAGCGCGGCTGCAGCACCTTATCAACATTCCTTGAAAGCCGCTTCGACGATAAATCAGGCTTGATACGCATCATCACCGCAACGATCATCATCTTCTTCATGGGGTGCTACCTTGCCGCCAACCTAATCGGCATCGGCACCGTTGTCGAAGCGGTCTTCGGCATCGACTACACCATCGCCATCACTGTTGCCATGTTCGTTGCCATGATCTATTCGTTTGTCGGAGGTTACTACACTGTCGCCAAGGTCGATCAGTTCCAGGCGCTGTTCCTCCTCTTTGCCATCTTCCTCGTGCCGTTGATCACCTACACACACATGCCCGGAGGCTTTCAACAGGTCAGCAAAGTAGCCCGCGACAACGCCATCCCCATGACCCTGATCGGGGACTCCTCCTGGGAAAGTATTCGTTCAATTATCTTCCTGGCTATGGGCTGGGGACTCGGCTATTTTGGACAGCCTCACATCGTCACTAAGTTCATGGGCATCAAATCACCGGCTGAACTGGTCAAATCCAAATGGGTCGGGATGACATGGCAAGTGCTGGCTCTTGGCTTTGCAGCCATCGTCGGCTTTATCGGCATCGGCTTCTTCAATGCCTCCCTCTACGACCCCCAGCTTGTGTTTGTGGTGATGGTGAAAGAGCTTTTTAACCCGCTGATCGGTGGATTCATCCTCTGTGGCCTCATCGCCGCAACCCTCTCTACCATGGACTCCCAGATCATCGTCTCCGCTTCGGTCATCAGCGAGGACTTTTGGAAGTATTTTGTGAAAAAACACGCATCCGACAAAGAGCTGATATGGGTTTCGAGACTTAGCGTCGTCGCCCTCTCTTTCTTTTCCATCTACTTGGCCTACTCCAAAAATTCCACTGTGGAGAAAGCGGTTCTTTACGCTTGGTCGGGACTCGGATGCTCATTCGGTCCGGCCATCATCATGGCCCTCTACGACAAAAAGGCAAACCGCCACGGCGCGATAGCCGGCATCGCCATCGGCGGCCTGATCGCAGGATTTTGGCCCTCCATCTTGCCCTACATCTCCAGCTTTGATATCCCCTCGATGATTCCCGGCTTTTTCGCCTCCATCCTGACAATCTATCTGGTATCGAGAGCCTACGCGCCCAAAGTCGTGGCCTAGCAACATTTAGGCTCCTCTGGCTTAGAGGGGCTTAACTATTCACGGAATTGATGCTTTTATCAACTAATCAGCTTTGAAGATTAGAATCTGTCTAAATTACTTGCGACATAAGAGACAGGAGATTCAAGGCATGCCTCGAATCTCCGATTAGAAAAGTGGCTTATTTGCCCTTGTGGGATTGAATATAGGTTACGGCATCACCTACAGTCTTCAGCTTCTCCGCTGCTTCCTGTGGGATTTCCCAGCCAAAACGCTCTTCGAAAGTCATGATGAGCTCAGTAAGATCGAGTGAGTCTGCGTTCAAATCCTCAACGAAGGACTTGTCATGCTTGACCTCATCCTTATCAACGCCAAGCTGTTCGACGATGATGTCGATCACTTCTTGTTCAATATTTGCCATACGTTTCCTTGATTGCTGGTTATTGTAATTTTACATGTGCAGGCCGCCATCGACAGTGAAGACTTGGCCGGTGATGTAACCTGCCGACGGGGAGGCTAAAAATAGCACCATATCCGCTATCTCCTCGGGACGTCCCATCCGTCCGAGGGGCACTTGCTTGGACACTTCGCTCAACTGCCCGTCATTTAAAGCCCCGGTCATCTTCGTCTCGATATAGCCCGGCGCTACGACATTAGCCAAAATCCCTCGCGGGGCAAGCTCTTTGGCAAGCGATTTAGTGAAACCGATCATCGCAGCCTTGGACGCTGCATAATTGGTCTGCCCCGGATTACCCATGATCCCTACGATGCTACTGATGTTGATGATGCGACCGCTTCTCTCTTTCATCATAGGCCGGGCAAGAGCCTGGCATAAGTTATAGCAAGATTTGACATTAATATCCATCACGCTATCCCAGTCCTCTTCGGACATCCGCATGATCAAGCCGTCTTTGGTAATACCGGCGTTGTTAACTAAAATATCGACCCTCTTGAACTTCTCCAGAATAGACTTGATGGTGGCATCAACCTCTTCCTTTTTGCCGACATTGGCTTTAAAAAAATGAACGTCAGCACCCGGAACTTGCTCCATTATGGACTGTACAGCGGATTCCCCTCTTCCCGCATCGGTCCCGATGACCAAGGTCGTTGCTCCCTGCTTTGCGAAAGCACCGGCAATCGCCAAGCCAATACCCGAAGTTCCGCCTGTGACCAGCGCGATTTTATCTTTAAAGTCGTGCATGTTGATGCCCCTGTTCCTATTGGTATGCTGCTAGCTGTTCAAGATCTTTGACATTTTCAATGCTGATGGTCGGTGCTTTCACCCCGATCCGTTTGTTGAAGCCGGCCAATGTCTTGCCCGGGCCCATCTCGATGTAGAGATCCACGCCCATATCCTCCATCTTGCGGATCGATTGCTCCCAGCGCACAGGACTCGTTACCTGCCTGATCAAGTTGGTGCGGATCTTGTCGAGACTCTCTTCTTTATCGCCTGTGACGTTCATGATTAAGTCAGCTCCTCCTCTGCGCAGGGAGAGTGACAAAATATGCGGTTTTAGCCGCTCTTCTGCCGAGCGCATCAGCCCGCTGTGGAAAGCTCCATAGACCTGAAGCGGCAACACTCTCTTCGCTCCCCTTTCTTTGGCCAGCGCAGATCCGGCCTCTACGCCGCGAAGGGTTCCTGAGATAACAACTTGCCCAGGACAGTTGAAATTGGCCGCAAAAAGCTCATCCGGCATAGCCAAATCTTCCACAATCTCTGTTACTTCCTCGCCCGACAGTCCCAGGACAACTGCCATCGTCCCTTTAGTCTCTTCGCAGGCATCGTTCATATATTTGCCGCGTTTTTCGACTACAAGAAGGCAATCCTCAAACGAAACAGAGGAGATAGACGCCAGTGCCGTATACTCCCCAAGGCTTAAGCCCCCGGCAACGGCCGGTTTTAGCGCAGGCATCTGGTCGTGTACAAGACGCAAGAGTGCTGCCGATACTATAAAGATACCGGTTTGGCTGTTAACGGTCTTCGTCAGTATATCTTCTGGCCCTCTCAGGATAATGTCTGAGATATTTCTACCCAAAAGGTCGTCGGCTTCTTCAAAAGTCTCGCGAACCACCGGAAAGCTTTCAAAAAAATCTTTTCCCATTCCAGGGTATTGCGCTCCCTGTCCGGGAAACAGGAAGGCTATTTTGTGAGGTTTGCTCATTAATTGGCTCCGCTATCTATAGTTCATTCTCAGGACGACCACTACTTCTGTTCGTATACATTCTCTAAGAGGGCAGCCCCGAACGTCAGGCCGGCGCCAAATGCTGTCAGCGCGATGATATCCCCCTCTTTCAGTGGGCGTTTGTTCAATAGGTCATTTAAGGCAAGACCGATGGAGGAGGCGCTCGTGTTGGCCCACTTCTCGACGGTTACCCATACTTTTTCTTCAGGAAACTGCATATTCTTGACGATAGAATCAATAATGCGGACATTGGCCTGGTGCGGGATGAGATAAGCGATCTGTTCTTTGGCAATTCCGCTCTTTTGCAGGCACTCCTCTAAGACTTTGTTCATCCGGCGCACCGCGTGCTTGAACACTTCCTTCCCCTCTAGGGTGATCATATGTTTCTTTTCCCTGACGGTGGTCTCATCCGCAGTTTGGCGGGCCCCTCCTGCAGGAATCATGATCAAGTTATACCCGCTTCCATCGGTCCCGAGGACAATCTCTCCAATTTTAAGACCTGTCCCTCCCTCTTCAATAATGCAGGCAGTGGCGCCATCGCCGAAAAGAACACAGGAAGCACGGTCTTCAAAATTTAAGAAAGAGGACATTTTTTCAGTCGCGACAAAGAGAATCCGCTTAAAAACACCCGACTCGATGTAGGCCTTAGCCACCGAAAGCCCAAATACATAGCCGGAGCAGGCAGCCCCTATATCGAATGCCGGACAGAGTGCGGCAAGCTCCTTTTGAACTAAAACCGCTGTCGAAGGAGAAATGTAATCGGGTGTCATGGTCGCGACGATGATCGCGTCAAGATCTGACGCGGCTATTCCGGCCTTGGCAAGCGCCTCCCTAGCGGCTTTAGCGCCCATAGTCGAGGGATATTCATCTTGGGCAGCGATGCGCCTTTCACGAATCCCCGTCCTCTGAACTATCCACTCATCGGTCGTGTCGACAACCTTCTCAAGGTCTTTATTCGTCACCACCTTTTCTGGAATATACGATCCGATGGAACGGATGACCGCAGCCTTTTTTATTGCCATACGCCTCGTCGGTAATGCAGACATCTCATGAGTTGACGATCTGATTTTTCGCCAACCACACCACAAACCCACCCTAATAAATTTTGTATCGACCGATTGTTCCCAAGAACCCGCGAGCCGAATAAAAACTTTTTATTGATGCCGGTTCATAAAGTGAACGCCGCTGATTTAAAAAATTAAATAGGGATCATAGCATATCAGGGAAAAAACAGGAAAGTTCTTTATCCTAAGGAGACTGCCAATAAAAGGAAGAAATCCCTCGCCACTGACTGTTCATGAATTTGCCCCTCGGGCGGCAACCTTCAAGTTAGCTCAATTTGGCAACCATCACCGTAACGTTGTCCCTTGTTCCCCGCTGAAACGCCAGATGAAACAAAACCTCCGCAACATCGGCCGGATCAGTTAAGCCTTCGGCCTGAGAGGCCGCCTGGATTGAGCTGACGACATCAAATAACCCGTCGCAAGCGAGAATCAAATACCTCGACATTCGCTCGTCTGGCTCTATGTCTATTTTGCGAATTTTAGGCCTAGCCGTCACTCCAAGTTCTCCCTGAACACCAAATGATCTGGCTATGGCAAGCTTGCCGTTCACCCTACCATAAATCATCCAGCCGCCGCGGCTGAAAATCCCTTTTTTAAATTCTTCATTAGTCGGTTTTGCGTCTTGACTAAGCTGCCTGGCAACACCCCCTTCTGAGAGAACGGCTCGCGAGCTGCCGGTGTTAGCAACCCAAAGAGCCCCCTTAATTAAAAGGGCAACCACCGCTGTCGATCCACTTAAATAGTACTCTTTCTTAAATTCAGCATTGGCTTTGACAAATGCCAGTTTGAGAGCGTTTGTGATATTTAAATCATCGAGAAGAGGGCTCGCTTTCAGCTCTGCCGTGATAAATCCAGCCAAACGGTTCTTCAAAAAGAGAGAGCAACGCTCATCGCAGTGACCATCAAACACGGCAAAGCACGGAACCTCGATCGCTCCTTCAGGGCGCTCAATCGTGAGCAGCTTAGCCAAGTACTGATTCTCCATGGTATACCGCTCCCCTTTTGCTGAGTAGATAGCGGTTTTGAAGGAATCTAGAAAGAGGGAGCATTTATCAATGGGACCTGGAGAGGTTGGAACCGGAGTACGAACATATCCAGCTAGCGCGTTCATATCCAGCTCAACCGGGGCTAAAATCTTAGTGCGTACCCTATCGACATCCGTTGTCACTTTGAAATCTTTAAGTAATGAACTGGCCTCATAGAAATAGTTAACTAGATGCCATGTTTTTGAAACCCTGTCGGAATCGTGCTCGGTGAGGAGCTGATAGGAAAGCCAAGATTTTTTAAATTCCGCCCAGTGAGGTTTATCACCGTAGAGAACCAGGCAATTGCCCAGAAACGAAGTAATACTTTCATTCAACGGAGAAGGTATGGGTTTCCTCAGCTCCTGGTGAATCTCTTTCCTTTGGGCTTTAAGAACTTCTAAAGGAGAAATGGTTGCCGAGCGCTCCTCAAAACTGAAAAAGAGAGGGTCTCCCCCTCTCTCTCCCATATGATTCAACTCTTCGTCTCCCTCGAGACAAACCATATCGGGGAGTTCATCCTCCTCACCCGCCATTGTACGTTCATGGGTCTCCATAGCAAAGGCACCGGCCCTGAAATCGTCAGAGACCGCTGCTGGAAGAGAAGCGCCCTGCTCCGCCGCTCTTTTCGGCAGAGCCAGATCGATCTCGTCCCGCTCCGTTTTTCTGGCAAGAGGGTTAAAAACAAGCACAACCTCCCTTCCGCTAACGCCTTCCGACCAGAGAAGTCGGATATCATTTGATAAAAGCCCCAAAAAAAGTGTGAACACAGTCAGGGCAATCGCCTGAATGATGCGCAGTGCGCGCGCTAGACCCGCCACCTCTTTTTCATACGACCATTTGACATATTTCCGCCCATTTCTTGCTTCAATGGCCGGCTTATATTCACTGGCCTCTCCCGCGCGTGGCTTAATATCAACTAGACTTACTTCATTATTTAGAAATATTTCTTTCATGAAATCGACAGAATGTTAATTAAACACTCTATACAATAAAAAATAACCGACAAAAAAGCATCGAAAAACAGCTGCTTTATAAAATTTCAAGACTCTTTCGGTATAAATCACCTTTTCAAACGGTTGATGCGGCAACTGCTATAACTGAACGACCATGACCGTGACGTTATCAGTAGTCCCCCTCTCAAACGCCAAGTCAAAGAGATCGCGGGCAGCTACGCTTGGCGAGTGCAAACCTTTGATGTGCTCTACCGCCTCGTCCGAACCGACGACATCGAAGAGACCATCACAAGCAAGGATCAGGCGACGCCTGTTCTCTTGTGCCACGGTGAGATCAAACTTACGGATCTGAGGCCGTGCCGTAACTCCGATGACAACCCGATCGCCAAAAGCTCTCGCGGTCGCCAAGATTCCATTAACGCGGGTTCCAAGAACCCAGCCGCCACGGCTTCGAATCCCTTTAAGGAACTCAGGCTTGGTCGGCTTGGCATCGTTGCTGAGCTGCCTTGCAGTGCCTGCATCATCTAAGACTGCGCGGGCGTCGCCGCTGTTAGCAACCCATAGCGCGTTATTGATAACCAGCGCCACAACCGCTGTCGATCCGCTCATGTTTTTTTCATCTTGGCGTAAGAAAGCGGTGTTAGCTTTGGCAAACGCCATCTTGATGGCATTGGTAATGGTAAGGTCGTTAAGCTCGGCCTGGCTGCTGAGTTCCCGCGCCATATAGCCTGCAAAATTATCTCGAAGGAATTTGGAGCAATCGCTGCCGCCATGGCCATCAAAAACAGCAAAACAAGGCACGTTAACGACCCCTTCAGGCCTTTCCAGAGTAAACAAAGTCGCCAGGTCCTCATCTTCCATCGTATCCCGGATTCCTTGGGCAGACCGCACGCTGACGGCGTAGTCGCCCACCAGATGGTCTTCAACTAAAACCCTGCCAGGTTTTTTTGGGTAATTTGAAATACCGCACGTGTCCGGAGGGATAAAAGAGAGAATTTTATTGCGCACTTTTTCAATATCGACAGCGAGCTTATAGTCTTTCAGTAGCGCGGAAGCCCGATAAAACAACTCCGGCACTTCCCAAGACATTCGTTTCTGGACTCGTGATTTTTCATATGCCGCTTTGAGAGACTCCCAGGCGGGGTGATTTCCATGGACAACCAAACAGTTCTCTATAAAATCAGAAAGTAGAGCCTCGGCTGACTCCTTGGGTGTATCTTGCAGAAGAGCGTAAACCTCTTTTCGCTTATCCAAAAGCCTTGGATAGAGTGGATGCGCCCTGAAATCCACCTCTTCAGTTAGCGAGTCGAGTGCCGCCAAAAGATTTCCTATCCCATACTCTCCCAGACCAAAATCAATATCATTTTTCTCTCCGACTGCGTCGAAATCGTCCTCATCGAAATCAATTCCATCGGATTCCGATCCACTTGAAGAACCCGATGAGCTGTCAATTTCGTCACTGGAATCACTCTTTGATAAATCGTCGGAAGAAGTAGATGACAAATGAGTTGCAACATCCGCCATCACATCTTCTTTGAGAGGCGGAAATTCATCCGGTTGAGATTCGGAACTCGACTGAGAAGATTCCTCGTCCAGTCCATATTCTGAGGATGTTTCTGAATCGAAAACCGGAGCGGAGGGAGGGAGCTCGACCGGATCTTCTTTGCGGAGAGACGGGGCCGGGGTATGCTTTGCCTCCAGGGGAACTGTCGGGTATGGCACTTCCTTAGGCAAAGGGCTTAAGAGCACGATGGTCTCTCTTCCTGAAAGAGCTTGACCCCAAAGTTCCCTCACTCCAGCAGAAACAAGAGCAAGACAGAGTGTAAACAGGGTCCAAGCAATAGCCTCAATGAGCTTGACTACCCGCACCAAGCCGGTAACCGCCCGTTGGCATGACCATTTTCGGTAAGAGCGCCCTTCTCTAGTTTCCACTCCCAGCTCTTCTTTTGAGATCAGCTCCTTTTCGTAAAGAGCCCACTCGTTCCTGGAAGTTAAAATAATTCCGCTCATAAAAACCTACTTTAAAAAAAGACCCACGACGTCCGCTTTGCGATATATATCTCTAGGTGGCTGTCCTAAGACTCAAATCAGTATGCTAATAACCCTATTCGGCAAACAAACCATACGATTTCAATTTCAGGACAGACTCTAAGAACCTGTTAACGGACTCGTTAACAGTCTCTATACCGAAAGTGTCTCAAAATTTGGTTTTTGGCAAAGAGAACGCTTTCGCGATTGAAAGATTGCAAGTCACCTAATATTAGAAATATGAGGTGACTTGCAATCTTTCAATCCCGAGGCTTTCTCAAAGCCAAACCTCAAATTTTGAAACACTTTCGGTATAAAACGAAAACTCTCAAACTTTAAGATTTTGAAGCACTTTCGGTATACATATAATTCATCAAATAATTATAGAGAAGCACCCCTTGCAGCAAAATAAATTCTCAAAAAAAACCAATCGAGGCAAAATCACTCCTTAATCTCAGGAAAACCACGGAAGGCATCCCGGCAGCTCATGAAATACCCACACCATCTCAAATTACTGATCGAATCGTTAAAGAAACTACCGGGTGTCGGCAGTAGAACCGCTGAACGTTTTGCCTTTGAGATGCTGGCATGGTCGGCTGATGATCTAAAAAAAATCTCCCGTCTTCTCGGTGAACTTAAAAACGCAGTGCGCTTTTGCCCTGCATGCGGCTGCCTGATAGAGGAAACTGACTGTCAATTCTGCCAAGAGCAAAGGCTCAAGGAAAAAAAAGTCTGCGTAGTCTCCTCATTTAAGAGCGTCTTGGCGATAGACTCCACCGGTCTTTTCAAAGGCGCATACCACGTCCTCAACCACCTCCTCTCTCCTCTAAGAGGCCAGGGTCCCGACACCTTGGGGATCGAACGGCTTTTAGAACGGATTGAAACACTACAATTCCAAGAAGTTGTCTTGGCCTTCGACTCAACACTGGAGGGCGACGCGACAGCGCTCTATCTTAAAAGAGAGCTTGAGTCGACCGGTGTCAAAGTTTTGCGCCTCGCCACAGGGATCCCCATGGGCAGCTCATTAGATCTCATTGACCAGGCCACCTTATCTAAAGCGCTGATGGGGCGGAGCCAGGTATAAGAGACTGCCCGCAAAAAAACTACGATTGCAGGTTATTGGTAATGTCTAGGGTTGTCTCCTCTCTCAATCCTATAGAAACTGTCCCCAAATTTAAGATTTTAAGACTCTTTCGACATACAACAGAATCTCTCTCCATCAAAAGTGATGTTCAATTTCCGATGAAACAACTTCATTGAAATCGACTCGTAGCTAGGGAGAAATCGTCTGTAACCAGCCATTTCAGTAAGTTTTATCCATGCCAAAAGCACTTCAAAATTAGACAAAGGGGGCTTTGAAAAAGCCTCAAAGGCCCCAAAGATTGTAAGTCATCCCATATTTCTAATATTAGGTGACTTGCAACCTTTGAAGCTCAGGGAGCTTCCTCTTTGCCAAAAGCCAAATTTTGAGACGCTTTCGTTATGATTTAGCCAAACACAAATTCATTGAATCAAAAAAAAATACTGAAGGAATCATATCAGTGGCTCTTTCTTGCAATAATAGGACTATTTTACCTATCATGAAGAGCCTTGCGGACTTTTCACGCAAGCAGGTCTTAACATCAGTGAAAACGAGGGGAGGTTTAAGTCACCCACGAAGGCAGAACTTATACCGAAAATGTCTCAAAATTTGGCTTTTGGCAAAGAGAAAGCTCCCCAAGTTTGTAAGATTGCAAGTCACCTAATATTAGAAATATGAGATGACTTACAATCTTTCGACACCAAAGCTTTCTCAAAGCAAAACCGCGAATTTTGAGTAACTTTCGGTATAATCCGTTAACAGTCTCAAAGACCATCAACTTAAGATCAAACGTTCACAACACGGCATCAATTAGGTTACCTATGCAGCTTCGCTCGATTATACTGTTCCTCTTCACAGCCATAGCCTCTCTTTCTCCCTCCTCCGCAAAGTCGGATAACGTGATCTTTGAAAATCAGCCTGTCGAATCCATCCGGTTTGAAATCGAGAGCGAAAATGGTTCCACCTTCGAGCCGATGGCAAGATCAAAGATGCGCACGAAAGAGGGAACTTTTTTCTCGCAGATCGAATTTGACCAGGACCTGAAAAACCTGTCTAAAGATTTTGACCGCATCGACCCGAGGCTGGAGTCGGTCAACGGCAAACTGAGAATCTCACTTCATCTTCAACCCAAACCCAAAATCAGCTGTATCCGGTTCGACGGCAACTACAAAGTATCGAGCTCCGATCTACTCAAAGAGCTGGATGTCCCGTCCGGATCGATTTTTGACAGACAGACATTCAACAAGTCCTTTCACAAACTCAAAGCTTACTACATCAAACAAGGTTTCTTCGAGGCCCTTCTAAGCTATGAGACATGTGTGGATCCTTGCACCAACGAGGTGGAAATTATCATCCACGTCAATGAAGGCAGGGCCGGAATGATCGAAAAAATCTGTTTCCGCGGCTTCACCGAATGTGAAGAGGATGAGCTGACGGAGATGATGATCACAAAAAAATACACTTTCTTGCTCAGCTTATTCAATGGAGAGGGTACCTACCACGAAGAGGCAATGCAGCAAGACCAGTTCATGATCTTGAATTACCTGCAAAACAAAGGCTATGCTGACGCGCAAGTCAACATCGATGTGCGAGAAGCTAAAGACTGCAACCGTATTGTAGTGATCATCACGGCAGACAGAGGTTGCCCCTATTACTTCGGAAAAATTTCCTTCGAAGGCAACTGCCTCTTTACAGATGAAGAGGTGCTGAGTGTGCTCTGCGTCAGAGAAGGCATGGCTTACGCTCCCGAACGGGTGCGCATCGCGGTCGACAACGTATCCGCTCTCTATGGTAAGAGGGGATATATTGATACGGTCGTCTCCTTTGAGCCGACGCTCGAGCCGGACGCTGCCGCCTACGACATCCATATCAGCATCGACGAAGGTGAGCAATACCGAGTCGGCATGATCAAGATCTTCGGCAATCAGATTACGGAAACAGAAGTCATCCTGCATGAAACATTGCTTGTTCCCGGCGATGTCTTCAATTCCGACAAGCTGAGGAAAACCGAGATGCGCCTCAAAAACATCGGTTACTTCAAAAACGTCAACGTCTATGCCGTCCGCTCGGAAGAGGGTGCCTCCTGTCTTGGAGATAATTACAGAGACGTCCACATCGAAGTAGAAGAAACCTCAACAGGCAATTTCGGTGCTTTCTTTGGCTTCTCGACCGCCGAGAACGTCTTCGGAGGATTTAACATCACCGAGAGGAACTTCAACTCCAAGGGCTTTTTGGCCGGGGAGCAATGCGGAACGTCGCGCTATCGGGGCGGCGGCGAATACGCCCATGCCACCATCCTACTGGGTGGAAAAAGCTCCAAATATCTGATATCGTGGACAAAGCCCCACTTCTGGGACACAAAGTGGAGCGTCGGCTGCGATTTTGAAAAGTCTTACTCACGTTATATCTCAGACGACTACACAATCGTCGCGTCCGGCTATACCATGCATGGTACTTATGATGTTAACGCCTTCGTTAAAACCGGTATTCACTACCGCATCCGCAGATCAGATCTTGAATTACGAAGCCACTGCTCAAAAAAACTGATCGAAGACGCGCATACAGGCATCATTTCGGCAGTAGGATCGAGCTGGATCTATGACTCCACCGACAGCGTGGCCAGACCAACAACTGGTTATAAGTCGAGGGTATTCGGGGAATTTGCAGGTGTCGGGGGAGACTTTACATTTTTAAGCTTGGCCTACTTAAACACCTTCTACTATCCTTTCGACGAAAAGACAATCGTCAAACTCCGATGGGACTTCCGCTTCATTCAACCCCTATGGAGCACCAACTTCCCAGACATACCTCTTGACGAACGCTTCTATCTGGGGGGCGACAGCGAAATCCGCGGCTACAGACCCTATCGTCTCGGTAAAAAGTATTGCAGCGACGAGCCAAAAGGCGGTATCTCGATGCAACTTTTCTCCTGCGAAGTGTCGAGAAGGCTGTGGAAGCGCCTGGATGCCTTCATCTTTGTTGATTCCGGTTATCTTTCCGATGTGAAGTGGAATTTCGGAACTCCATGGACTTCTGCCGGCGGCGGTATCAGGGTGCAGCTGTTTGAAAGCACGCCTCCTCTGACAGTTGGATATGGCTTCCCCTTCAACCCTGAAGACCGGTCTGACGTGAAGCGCTTCTTCATCAGCATTGGCGGAAAATTCTAAATTTTAACAATGATCTTAGAATCGAGGAGATTTCTATGAATAGGTTTGTTTCAACTAAAATAAGAACTGCTTATGTTACGCTTTTTGCCTTAATTGCCCTCGCGGCCACCCCCGCAATGGCTGCCGATCAAGACAGCTACTCCATTAAAAAAGTCGGTTTCGTCAACTTCAAGAGCTGTGTTGAGAACTCAAAAGCCGGCAAGCAAGAGCAGGCCAGCTTCGAGTCTTTGAAAAAGCAAGCCGAGCAGACGATGCAGCAAAGGGAAAAAGAGCTCTCCGAGCTGGCTTCCAAATTGCAAGACCCCGACTACGTAGACAGCTTGTCGAAAGAAGCGGAAGCCGATCTTAAACACAAGTACCGTGCGATGAGCCAGGAGCTGATGCAGCAGCAGCAGCAACTGTACCAGACACTCAGCCAGGCCAACTTCAAAATCATCCAAAAATTAACCGATGAAGTTAACAAAGCTGCAAAAGCAGTTGCCGAAAAAAATGGTCTTGATGCAGTCCTCAATGAAGAAGCCTGCTTCTTCTACTCAAAAAAACTCGACGTCAGCACTCTGATCGTCCAGGAGCTGGACGTTATGTTTGACGCGGAATCAAAGAAATAAATCAAAGGATGCGCCCATGCCCAAGACGAGCTATACGATCAGAGAACTGGCTGAGCTGACAGGTTCGACTCTCATAGGTTCGAAAGACCACGTCATCGAGGGAGTCTCCGATCTCTCTTCAGCGTCTGAGCATGACGCATCCTTCCTTTCCAACCCCCGCTACCTTGCGGATCTTAAAGAGAGCCGTGCGGGGGTTATCTTTGTCAATGAGGAGATGCGCGCCATTGAAGGAAAAAACCTGCTTATCACCAAAGACCCTTCACGCGCCTTCCAAAAAGTTGTAGACCTTATATTGGGGGCCAAGACTGTACCCTCGGCCTTTTGCGGCATCCACGAGACAGCCATTGTCCATCCCACCGCAACCTTAGGCAAAAACGTCACCATCGCACCTTATGCCGTGATCGATCAAAAGACAACGATTGGAGACAATAGCGTGATCGGTTCGCACGCCTATGTTGGGCCGGGAACCTCAATCGGGCAAGACTGCACAATCCACCCAAGAGTCACTATCCGCGAAAGCTGCCGAATCGGGAATCGCTGCATCATCCAGCCCGGCGCCGTCATCGGCTCTTGCGGATTCGGCTTCGTCACCGACAAAAGCGGCAAGCACGAAAAGCTATGCCAGCTGGGTAACGTCGTCTTGGAAGACGATGTTGAAATTGGTTCCAATACAACAATTGACAGAGCGCGTTTTCAATCAACCATCGTCCGTCGCGGTTCCAAAATTGACAACCTAGTCATGATCGCCCACGGAGTGGAGATTGGCGAAGACAACCTGATCGTTGGCCAGGCAGGAATTGCCGGTTCGTCCAAGACCGGTAAACGTGTGATTTTAGCTGGACAGACAGGGGTCGTGGGCCATATTGAGCTCGGCGACGGCGTTGTCGTAGCCGCTAAATCAGGGGTCTCCAAATCCATTATGAAAGCCGGCTTCTACGGAGGCATTCCGGCAATGCCGATTGTCGAATACAACAGGCTCTCTGTTCACTTCAGAAACTTAGGCAAATACGCAGAACAGCTCAAAAAACTTTCAGATCGGGCCGACTCTTAAAAAAAAAGCGATGCCAACAGCATCGCCCCGATTCAACACAATTGCCTGCCCTTGGCAATGTCTTAAAAATTATGAATTGGCCTCTACGAGAATGTTTTGGTAGTAGCTTGGGCCTTTAAGAAGATCGATCTGCTCTTTCAGCACTTGCGCGTCTTTAACATCGTTCTTATCGGATGAGGCGTAGCCTATCTTAAAGAGGAATGACCCGGCCACTGCAAGGCCCGATGCCAGCCCGAGCCCCAAAAGCGCCCAGGATCCGACGACTGCACCGGCAATCGCAAAAATCGCTGTTGCTACGGTGCTGATGGCGATGATGAGATTCAGTACGGCGTTTTCTTTGATACGGGAGAAGATGGATTGACGCTTCTCGGAAATGGTCTTCAGCGCACGGAGAGCTGCGCTGTCGCCTTGCCCTTGAGCAATCAGGCTATAGTTCCAATCTCTAATTCTGCCCTGAAACTGTCTGTTCTCATCCAACTCTTCCCCGGCTGCGCGAATGTGATTGATGATCTGCCCCACCTTATAGATGGCAAACCCTCCCATAACTGCCGCCGCTAATCCAACAATCCATCGCAAACCATCGCTTGGACCCTCTTTCTCCTGCCGCGCATGTTGTGGATTGTGGTGCACATGATAATGGGGTGCGGTATGAACATGATAAACCGGAGCGGTATGCAATGGAATCATCATCGGCATGCAGCTTGGGCTGCCGAAGTTGTAATTATTGACCTGGACCCTGCCGATATTTCTGTTTTCCTGCGTGTAACCGCACTCGGAAGGAGCTAAGATTTGCTTAGCAAGCTGAGCGGATTTCGCCAGGTACTGGTTGACTTCCACGTCGACCGTCTTCTGGGGTGTGTTTGGGGTGGGGTAGACCTGAAAAAGAATGCTTGGAAGGACGTTAGTCATTTTTTTCCTCATGATGAATTTTCAAAACTACCCCAATTATAAAAGGGAATCACTAAATCTTTATAAATAGGCTGTTAAGATTCATTAAACTACAAAAAAAAGGCCGCCTGCCCCTATCGTTTGAATACGGACAAGCGGCATAGCGCTCGCATTGACAAGTTTTAACCTATACCGAAAGTGCCTCAATCCCGAGGCTTTCTCTTTGCCAAATACTAAGTTTTGAGACACTTTCGGGATTCTGGAGCGAAAGTTTAGCTGACCAGAACCTGTTCGATGATAGGTGCCCTTTCCACTCGAGTTAAGTGCGGCATCAAAAATTCGAGCAGCCGCGCGGTGTGGAGTCGGGACAAGATTTCTGTCTCAGGAATCGGGAGAGTGATGAGTCCAGGGGCAATCCTCTCTTTAGCCTCCTCGACTGTAACGTTCTCTTTAACCGAGAGTTCGGCTGCTATCTCTTCTGTCAGCTCGTTCTTCAGCTGCACAAGTGCCGTGAGAAGGACCTTGGCAGCAAACTCTGAGCAGATCATCTCGGATTTACCCTCAAAGAAGGGTCTTTCATGGGGCTTTGACACTGGGCTAAACAGCCAATTTCTTCTGACATGTGGGAAAATACCGCTCTTCAGACGACGCCATTTGGAATTTTTAATTTTTTCAAATTCCGTCCGGTCCTGATGCATCTTTTCGATGATGTCGCGAAATTTAGCTCCAACCAGATCATTCCAGCCTTGCTTCTTATTCTTCTTTTTCGCCATCTCATCCAAGACAGGTTTAACCGCCTCATCGACGAGGGCATCAAATTTGAATCTGAAGGCATCGGTGTAGGTGCCCTGAGCTAGTTTGGCATCATTGTATTCATAGGCTTTGTCCATAACGTGGGAGATATGCATCTTCTTCTTGGGGACGTTGAGAAGAGCCGAGTGGAAGTAGTCGGAACCAAGCCACGACAGCTGCCAGTCGACCATTTTATCCAGATCTTTATTCAGAAACCGCGAAAAATCCTTGCCGCGATACATCAGCAGATCGCCTGACTGATAGCCTGCCTGCTTCTCATATTTTCCATTCAGGTAGTTCATCGCCGTTCCGGCTTTTTTGAGCGCTGCATTCAACACTGTCAGCTTCGACCCTTCCTCAATCAGTTCCGCCTTCTCTAAGAAGTTAAGCAGCGTCTTAAGTTTCAGCATGCTGTTTAAAAGTCCAAACTCATCCAATTGCAATTTGTAGGCATTGGGAATCTCAACTTTGGGATCTTTTTTGATTGCGCTGACAATCTCCGTGAGCTTTTCGGCAGACTTGAGAAATGGTTTTATTTGCCCTGTCTTATAAGTATAGGTATGGATCGAGACGAGGGCCATTAACTTCTTATCATCGAGCTTGTCCTTCTCAATGATTTCCATAATATTGCTGATACGACGATTGAGGGTCATATTCCCTTGCGCGTCTTTTAAAAACACTTTGAGCTTTCGTTTTTCTTTGGCAGATAGCTTCAACTGGCCCTCGTTCGTCGAAACTTTGATCAGGAGATCGATTCCCTCCCGCTCTTTTAAGGACAGTTCGTCGCCCAGCATCTTTTTTTGGGAAAAGCTTCTCTCATGTTTGATCAATTTTGAAAAAAAACCTTCCAGAGCTTCCTTGAGTAGCGCCTGATGCTTTTCAAGTTCAGGGCCGGACAACTCGGAGTCTAAGTGTGTCCTCAGATAATCCCGGATACTTTCGAGTTCCCTTTCGGCATACTTCTTAGGGCTTAAACCTGCCAAGTCGAGCTGGTCATCACGAGACAGCACCCTATTTTTCCTGACGCCAAGACTGTTCAAATAACTCTCTTTTTGAAAAACGTGCTTAAATGCAACGTGAAGCACATGTCTTTCCCTGGCACTTTTACCAAGGGAAATTTTCTCGCGAATGATTTGATTGATTTTTCGGCTGCGGTCCCCACTGACGAAGAGACCTTTAAATGCCCTGACAACCGCCCTGTAAATCCGGACAATCAGATTCGTGTTTTCCTCTCGCTCCCTAAGAAACTCTGAAACACTGCCAAAGGGCTGGGACTTAAATAACAAGGGTTGGGGTGTTTGTCTGTTGACAACCGGTATTGAAGTTTGTCTGTGGATGGCCGGGATACTCAAAACATCACCTATTTAATACTTCTATTAATTAAGTGATAATTATAGAAAATATTTATTAAGATATTATAAAAATATGATTCAAAAACAAAAATTGACTTAAAAAAAGCTCTGCCAGAGAGACAGAGCCCTGAGAGGACTTTCTTAAACTTCACCCAGCATGCGGTTGACTTCAGTCGAGAGTATGTTTGTGCTTAAAAGTGGAGTACCATGATCGGTGGGAGTGGCGATGACGACTTTTTCATACATCGGCTCCTTGCTCTCAAGAATTGCCTTAGCAAGACTGGCTGAAGCGGTGATGATGCCGTCGTTTATAATCTCGGCGGCAGAGGTCAGTACCCTTTCTTGATACCCCGATGTCGTCTGGATGATGATCTCTTTGGCTTTTAGACGGATTGAAGAATCCACAACCGAAATATTCCAGCCAAGAGCCTTCACTACAAAACCTATGAATCCTCCCGCGATGTCGGTGGCGATTCCTCCTAAAGTAGCGAAGGTTTTGTCTTTGATAAAAAGATACTTCAGGTCATTTCTCAGGGTGTGTTCATCGAGGCCCGTTGCTTGGACCGCTCCTCCAATCGAGTAACCGTAGCCAATGATCTCGCGCGCGCCAAGCCCTTCCTCTTGATCCTCCATGAATTGCAGCATGGCACGATAGGCCTTGGCCATCGTATCCCGGCTAGGACCACCAACGCTCCCCCCCACACCGGGGACATTGAAGACAATGGCATTGCCATTGATTTCTTGTAAAAATTGCTCAAAAGCGTAATCCGAGAGTCGATAGGTCTCACCATTACCAAAACTTTTTAGCACGAAGCGTCCGTTGCCAAGGGTTTCTTCCCGGCCGATCACACAGGCATCTACTAGGCAGTCATCGACTGCCACCGTAAAACGCTTATATTTCCAGGGACCTTCAAGATTTAGCGCTTCTCTTGCCGCGATGGAGATTTTGGTGATCTCAGGGTCAAAGGAGGCGGGAACGAGGAAGAGACCGGCTACCCGGTGAAGGAGATACCAAATCCCCAGAGGAAAGAAGACGATAGCCAGCACAACCTTGGCTATGCGAGAAATTCGGCTTTCAATTGAGACGCAGTAGCAGGGTGGCAAAGCTTCCAGGCACGACAACTCCCCGAAAGTCCTCATCCCATAATCCGGCTGATGATAAAACGCTTTCTGACCCGTTAATAGGCTGGAGATAGCCGGTTGGATTGCCATAAAAACTCACTGATTAATAAATTACAGACTCGATATTACTCTGTTCAATCTATACTATCTACAGTTTTTGCTAAACGAGGCGACTAGGAAGCTTTGAGACTTAAGGGGCTATTTGCCAATTACTAAATTGGTAATAACTTTCGGTCTGAACCGATGGGGTACGCAGTCAGCACCACCCGTTTGCTTGCGCCGCTGCAAATGAACCGCGGCGCTTCCGCTATAAAATGGACTAGATCTCTCTCATTTTTCAGAGGATTAAGCTTGCCGGATTCTCGAGGTAGAGTTTCATAGTGTTTAAAAACTCGGCGGCAGGAACACCGTCGATGACGCGGTGATCGGTTGAAATAGTCAACATCATTGTCTTACCAGCAACAATGGCACCCTGCTTAATTACAGGCCTTTCTTTGATGCCGCTGACGGCCAAGATAGCCCCTTGCGGCGGGTTGATGATCGCTGCAAACGAACTGACGCCATACATCCCCAGGTTGGAGACGGTGAAAGATCCCCCCTTGTATTCATGCTCTTCCAGCTTGCCGGCGCGGGCGCGCTTAGCCAATTCGCTGATCTCTTTGGAGATCTGACCGATGTTTTTCTGATCGGCCAGCCTGACAATGGGAGTGATCAGACCGCTCTCCATACTGACGGCAATAGCGATATCGATTGTTTTGAAGCGGATGATCGAGTTGCTCACCGAATTAAAACCACTGTTGACTTCGGGGTGCTTTTTAAGCGCCAGCGCCGCCGCTCTGACAACGCAGTCATTAAACGACACTTTCAGATTAAGATTCCTCAGCTGGTCGCGGAAAGCTGTCAAAGCATCCACGTCTACCTCTTGCTGAACATAGATATGAGGAATGAAGGTTTTGGACTCCTGCAGCCTACGGGCGATCGTCTTACGCATCGGAGTGAGAGCTATCTCCTCATAAGAACCCGGTTTAAGCGTTGCCTGCCTCTTCGGTCCGAAAGAGAAATCTCCTGCCGGGAGTGCCTTATCGAGATCCTTCTTGACGACACGGCCCCCAGGCCCTGTCCCTTTTACGGAGGATATGTCCAATCCCTTGTCTTTGGCAAGTTTCCTGGCAAGGGGGGATGCCCTGAGACGGTCAACCTCTTCTGTACTGAATGGAAACTCATACTGTTCAAGAGCTTTCTCCGGCTCAAAACGCGGCATTGCCATCCCTGTTTTAACTTCAGCGGGCCTCAGCACCTCTTCAGCCACATCCTGCTTTTCAGCACCGACAGCCGGCTTAGACAGCTCCTTTTTCGGCTCCTCGACTAGGACGTTTTCAATACTCTCTTTGGGATCGACTGTAAAAATGGCGATCGGCTGATTGACTTTAGCTTCTCCACCATTCTGGATCAGGATTTTGCGCAGATACCCCTCGTCTAACGCATTATATTCGACGGTGGCCTTGTCTGTCGCCACTTCGATCAGTAAATCTCCCTCTTTGACCAGATCTCCGATCGCTTTGTGCCATTTGGCGATAGTCCCCTCTTCCATTGTCGGTGAGAGTTTGGGTAGCTTTACTATGAAGGGCATGGCTGCTTAAGTCCTTACTTTTCTAGTTTCTTCACTTTGGCGAGAATGCGTTCAACTGTAGGCAACGTCTCTTTTTCGAGTACTTTTGAATAGGGCATCGGAGTCTCTCTCTGGCACACTCTTTCAATGGGAGCGTCAAGATAGTCAAAGGCATTTTCCATGATCTGAAAGGCTACTTCGGCAGCGATTCCGCCAAAATAGTGTCCCTCTTCGATGATCACAGCCTTGCTCGTCTTGCGGATAGAGCGGATGATCGTGTTGATATCAAGCGGTCTGATCGTTCTCAAATCTATAAGCTCCGCTTTGACGCCCGATTTAATCAATTCTTTCGCGGCCGCTCTGGCGACCTGCATCATGTGGCCGTGGCATATCAACGTGACATCTTCGCCCGGAATCTCCACTTTCGCCTCGCCGATCGGAACCAAACACTCCCCGTCGGGGACTTCACCTTTCAGACCATAATCAAGCTCGGACTCCAAAAAGAGGATCGGGTTTCCATCGCGTATTGATGACTTCAGAAGCCCTTTTGCGTCTCTCGCAGTGCTGGGCGCGATGATCTTTAAACCTGGAAAATTGCCGTAAATGGCTTCAACGCAGTGAGAGTGCTGACATGAAACCTGAGCTGCAGCTCCATTGGGCCCGCGAAAAACCACGGGGACAGAAAATCTGCCGCCCGACATGTAGTATATTTTAGCAGCGTTGGAGATGATCTGGTCGGCAGCTACAAAGGAGAAATTGAAGCTCATGAACTCTACAATCGGCCGCAGTCCTGTCATTGCCGCTCCGATGGCGAGACCTGCAAAGCCCAGTTCAGCGATGGGCGTATCCAGAATACGTCTGGGACCCCACTTGTCTAAAAGTCCCTTAGTGACCTTGTAGGCCCCATTGTATTCGCCCACTTCCTCGCCCATGACGACGACCCTGTCATCCCGGGTCATCTCCTCGTCAATAGCCTCTCTGAGGGCTTCTCTTATTTCTATTTCTCTTGCCATACTCTTTCGCTCTTGCTTACTCTTTGAAGACGCCTTCTTCTAAAACACTGGGCGAAGGCCATGGACTCTCTTCGGCAAACTGCATTGCCTGGAGGACAATTTCCTTCTCTTCATGGTCGATCGCTTTGTAAAGAGCGTCATCCAGATATCCGGCCCTCTCGAGATCTGCTTTGAAATGGGCTATCGGATCTTTAGCCATACATGCTTTGAGTTCATCCTTGGATCTGTAGAGTCCGGGATCGGAGACAGAATGCCCTTTAAAGCGTTCTGTGAGCACTTCCACAAGCACAGGCTTAGATGTCTTGAGCACCTCTTGATGCACCTTGCGGAATCCATCATAACAGGTGAAAAAATCCATCCCGTCAAAGGTATACCCGTTCATACCGTAGCCAGGTGCTTTCTCCTCGGCAAGTCTCTTGACACTGAGAGCACGATCAACTTTTGTGCCCATGCCCCACTGATTGTTTTCAATCACATATATGCAGGGAAGGTCCCATAGAGCGGCCAGGTTCAGTGACTCGTGAAATGCACCTTGAGCCACAGCGCCGTCGCCAAGAAAGCAAACCGCGACTTCATCCTTGATATTCTTGTATTTAATAGTGAAAGCAGCCCCTGTCGCCACCGGAACTTGGCCGCCGACAATGCCGAAGCCGCCAAGAAGTCGGTCTGAGTAAAGATGCATGGATCCGCCGCGGCCCTGAGCGTTACCCGTCGATCGGCCATAGAGCTCGGCCATGATCTCGTTGGGGTGCACTCCCAAAAGGAGCGCAAGCGCGTGACAACGGTATGAAGTGATCCACCAGTTTTTCTCACCCATCACATCGATTGCCGCTGTCTGGACGGCCTCCTGGCCGATGTAGGAGTGAAAAAAACCTCCGACAAAACCTTGCTGATAAGCGGATTCGGCCCTAACCTCGAAGTTTCTGATCCGGAGCATGCGTCTTAAATTCTTGAGAAGACGCTCTTTACCCAGCTCCCGGATCAATCCTTCTTTATCGTAGGATGAACCTTCTTGCTTTGAAGCTTTACCCGCTGTTTGCCTGGCCATAAAGTCCTTCATGAAAGATTTGATTCCTTGGACAAGGATCTTAACTTACTTATTTTCAAAAATAAAGATGAGCGAGAAACCCCCATCCAGATCATATTAAACCGAATAGTGATAAAAAGAAAGCCGGTGTCTTCGATCTACCCCGATTTACCACTCTTTCCAAGAGCCTGCACTATGAAATTGCCGCCAACCCACAGCAACAAGCTTTGCTACTGAATTTAGTTAAGGCATGACTCATTGACGGTGAGCGCCTATGACAGCGCACCTACTGCTTCATTGGCCTCTCTTCGCTGCAAGTCGTGGTCAACAACTGCTGTGACACAAGAGTCCGACCAGACATTGATAGCGCTCTCCAGCATATCGATCAGAGAGTAAAAAGGCAGAATCACCCCCAACAGATTCAAGGGGACGTTCATAGAAGCTAAAATAGCCGACGAGAGGAAGAAGCAGCCCATCGGCACTCCCGCATTCCCTATCGCGGCGATCGTCGAAACAAAAACCCACCCGAACAGCTCGGCCCACGAAAACTGCATGCCGCTGCTCATGCACACAAAAAGAACCGTAGACAAGATGAAAGCCGCGCAGGCATTCATATTGATGGTTGTGCAAAGCGGGAGCGAGAAGCCTGCTACGCGCGGCGAAAGTTTCAGGTTGTTCTGCGCGCAACTGATAGCCAGCGGCAGAGCGGCGCTGGAGGATTTGCTGAAAAAGGCGAGTGAAAGCGCCGGCGCCATCGCCTTAAATGTCTTGACCGGTGAAAGACCTTTAGCTTTGAGCAACATCGGAAGCACAATCCCTGCCTGGATGAAGTTAGCCGCCAAAACGACCAGCAGGTATTTGGCAACGCTTTTAACTTCGAGACCCTGTTGCATATCCCTGATAAAAAGAGCGATGAAAGCAAAGATGGCAAGGGGCATCAGCTTCACGATCCACGAGGTGATCTTCATCACGGCCATGAAAAGGCTTTTGAAAAACGTGTGCAGAACAGTCCTATTTTCCTCAGGCAAGCTGATTGTCGCAAGGCTAAGCAGAATGGCCAAAAGCAGCACTCCGATTACATTGTTCTCTAAGAAAGGCTGGACCGCATTGGAGGGAATCACATTCAGCAGATAAGTCAGATAGCTGGCATTCCCAAGGTTCACCACTTCTCCGGCCGCAGCATCTGCATGGACTGGATTAACGATGAGAAATGCACCTAACGCGACCAAAGCCGCGATCACTGTCGTTGTGACCGTATACTGTCCAACCAACCGCCCCATCAGCTTAAGCTCTCGGATATTACTCATGCCCGTTGCTGTAGAAACAATCGACAGAAAAATAATCGGTAAGCTGATCAGTTTCAACAGACTAATAAAAACATAAGAGACATTGTCCGCTACAGCGATCAGCGGCGCGTTCCCGGAAAACCCGACCGCAAGCCCGGCAACGAGACCTATCGCGAGGAGGATGTTTTGATTGAACTGGTGACGTTCCTGGCACATAACGGTTCCGAATAAAAAATAAATAATTATTTTACCGGATAAACAACAAAAAAGTCAATGATAAAAGCCGATATGTCGTTCAATTTCATGCCGAAACATCTACGAAATTCGGCATATACTCACCCTGTCGCACAATTGAAGGTTATGGGAGTGAAAATGTATCCGGATAGAAGTCAGTGCCCCCACATTGGAACTATGAGGTGACGTGTAAATTTTCAATCCCGACTCTTTCTCAAAGCCTTCATGCCAAATTCCGAAGCACTTTCGGCACAAACTAAACAACACATCTATCACACATCCAAATACAAACTATTAACATGATCAAGCTAGATAAAATATATTTACATTGCAATTAACTAAACATGTAACAACAATATTACCCTTCTTTATGAAAAAACAAGCGGAATATAGGAAATCATGCAACCCTGCTCCAGAGATCGCGAGAAACTAAGCCACTCCCTCCACCTCGAACCTACCCCTCCCCTGCCCAGACAAGCTGCTGAACCGGAGCCGGAAACACCATTTGTCGAAACAGCCATCAAAAGTGCCCGCAGCAAAAAAAGCCATCGCAGAAATGTGAACAGGAGCGCCCTTCCGACCGCCTCTTCTCAGTCCAACGGATTGGACGCATCTACCGTTTCAGCAGTTGCCTCACGTAAAGGTCAAACAACCAAAACGGCAGCCAGCCACAATCCTGCTTTAAGCCTAGAGTCGCTCGGTGTTAGCGCAAAAGCTATCGAAAAACTGCAATACATCTGGAACAACTCCCTCCTCGCCACAGAACTTGGTCTATTTGAAGGCGTCGTCTTCCATCTATTCACCTGCATGGAACAATTGCAAAAGCAGATGGACGAAAATTTAAAGATTGAAAGCCTTTCCAGATCCCTAAAAATTGTTGTGCCCACCTTTCACTTTAATCTCTATGAACTGCTGGTCGATTTGCACCTGCAAATTGTCTCTGATAACGAGAACGTGAAACAACTGATGCTAGAAAGGTCTATCTTCAGAGAGATTCCACCGCTCCTTAGCAATCTAATCTGTCAGGTGGAAGAGATCGATCAAGCATTCTCGGAGGCTAGGACAAAGCATATCCTTCTCCAGCGCCTAAGCGCAATCAGACAAAAAGAGCGTCTGGCCACCAATCTCTTAGCTCCCATCCGCACGCTTTTCGATGAGATGCAGGCAACCCTCTCTATTCTGCGTGAATTAACCATGATGCCCTCGGGATCGATCCAGACCCTCTGCCTTTCTTCTCCTACGGCACTTAAAGAGTTCATGGTGTGTTCCAAAAAGCCTAAGGAAGCTTTTCAGAATGAACTTAAGGCCTATGCCCAATGCATCGCAAGCGTGGTGGAAGAGGCGCGCAGGCGAGGGTTTACAAGCGTCCTCACCGTTAATCAAAATCTCTATAGAATTCTGGTAAACGATGCCGCTAACCTTGCAACTCTCTCTCTCAAAGATGCGCACAACACCTATAGGCAGCTAAAAGAGACGGAAGAAGCTATTCTCGAACTGCTGAAATTGCAAGATCAGGTGGGCTTATTCTACATGAATGCCCTATCTGGGCAATTGACGCATCGTCAGTTTATGGAGCAAAACCAGGCAACGATCATTAGGGAGAAGAATCAAACCGAATTCTCCGCCATGCTGCTGAATGGATTTTTGTGCTGGAACGTGATGATCGACAACTACGCTTCCATATACAACTGCGCCACGACCCAGATCTCAAATAGCTACTCCCTGATCATAGAAGGGCAAGTGCTCGCTAAAATGGCGTGCTGTTGGCATCACGTTACCTCTGCTCGAGAGGAGAATGATCGTAGGCTCTTAGAGCTCGTCATTCAAATCTGTAATGAAAAGCTCCACGCCCACATCGGCCAAACTTCCCTGGTCACCCTCATTGAACACCAACTCGATGCTGTACTGTCTATCCATGGGCAACTCAGAGAGAGTTTGACAAAGGAGGTGTTGGAAGAGCTTGAGAAATTTTTCGACACGGAAAATCTTATGAATTGGCAAGGACTGTATAAAATTCGAATGGCTCTTGAGCCATTCGCTGGCGCTCTCCGAAATTTTCACTCTAAATCGCTCCTCTTCAATAAGACTTTGGCTTCCGAATACAATAAACTTGTGCTTCAAGAGGCGATCTCTCCTAAAGAAGCTTCATTCTTAAACGACTTGCTGCAACAGCTGAAGTGCGACGTCTCTCTGCTTCTTGCCCCCTCTTTTGAGCTTGTTGAGTCATACCTGAAGGCCACGGAATGGAAGGAGCCGCAAAAGCGGCAGTGTAAAAAGCTCGATAGGCATCTTGAACTGAGCCTAGATAGTCATGAAATCCCCTGGATTTTTGACGTCCCGCTGAAAATGCCAAAAGAGACCGCGCAACCTGTCGCCTCTGACATGGAGACAGCAAGCAAAGAAACCGGCTCTTCTGACATCGCATCACTGGAACGCAATCTGGGGGAAGAGGCAAATCAAACTTCTCCTCCAAGAGCCGCCAAACCGAATTTAAAGCCAGAAGCTGCGCCATCCTCGGCGCCTAAAACGACCAGCACCTCCTCGCAAACAGAGGATAACCTGCCAACGTCTGTAAAACTGAAAGATCTCATGAAGTTCCTGACAGACAAGGGATGGAAAGTCATTTCGATCAATGGCTCGCACCTCAAGCTGAAGTTGAGAGGTGAATCCCTGATTGTCCCTGTCAATAATCGCGAGCTAAAAAGAGGGACGATGCATGGAATTCTCAAGCAGGAAGAAGAAAAAGAGAAGCGCTTAATAGAAAAAAAATAATCCTGTGCTAAGACGGAGGATTGTTATACCGAAAGGATAGCAGATCGAAGCCACCCGTTAATTAATAATCGCCTTAATATTAGACAATAATAACAACCAAAGGTAAATATGTACGTCCCTAGAACAGCTGATGGCCCCTTGCAAAAGCCCAGCCAGAATGAAAGCAAAAACCCGGCTGGCATCTCGTCCAATCCCTGGAATATCCAAAAAGGGCCGAAGAACGAGGATGCTCAGCCAGCTAAAGAAACCATCCTATTTGGTTCCCATGCAAGTGTCCCACCGAGTCAGCCGATGCGGGGCAATGCGAGGGCTGCTAGCACCTCCAGTCAGAGAAACCTGAACGAGAAAGAGTACCCGACGCTCAGCGAATCTCACAATAAGCCAAGCCCAATTCGAAAATGCAAGTCAGCGGCGACGGCTCCAAAGGAAGCGGTGACGACTCCA
This sequence comes from Estrella lausannensis, assembly GCF_900000175.1. Taxonomy (NCBI): domain Bacteria; kingdom Pseudomonadati; phylum Chlamydiota; class Chlamydiia; order Parachlamydiales; family Candidatus Criblamydiaceae; genus Estrella; species Estrella lausannensis. Next base: position 36,175 of record NZ_CWGJ01000028.1, on the reverse strand, counting down.
AAGGACAAGAAACCCTTTTCCTGGGATGATTTGAAAAAATCAGAAACGAACAGTCCGGCAAAAACTGCGACGCCGCTCGGGTGTAAAAAAGTAGAGAAGAAACATGAATCGGATCTCAATTTAGCTACTGAGATTGTCGGAGATAGTGACTCTTGGTCTACCGGTGCCATCACCGGCAAGGCAATTTCGCTGAAAGAACTGACCGACGAAGACAGCTCAACTCAGCAATTCTTCCGTGTCAGCGGCCGCAAAAAAGCGAAGAGCACTGAAAGCAAGGCGAACACTCTGCTCATGCGCTATATAAACGAAATGGCGAGCAAAGGCAATACCTCGTTCCCAAAACGCTACGTCGAGAAAAGAGAGAAGTATCTAAAAGAGTGCACAAATGAGTACACTCCCTCTCACGAAACATGGGAAGACGCCATGCGACACGACCCGCCGCTCGCAATGTTGCAGCACCTTAACAAGATCAAATACATCATCACCACGTATCAGTCAGATCACTTAAAAACCCCTCTGATTCAGTTTATTTTCCCTTGTGCAATCACAATACCAAGCGAACGTCATTATGTCTTTGAGAGCTTAACAACAAACAGCGCGACAATGTGCCTTGAGCTGTCGCTTTCTAGCGAACATGCCAAGCCACTGCACGTCTTCATTCGGCCCTTGAACAGGAAAGTTCCCCAGGAAGCTGAACTGGCTGAAAAGATGGAAATTCCGCATCGTACCTTGCTATTGACAGAGATGCTCAGTGATGTAATAAATAACAGTCATGCTACTCAACTCTCTTCAAAAAACCTCGTAAATGAAACGTCAGGGCACTTTGAATTCTTCTCAATTTACGGAGCGCATATCAAAGTCGAGAAAAAGTAGGGATTTGTCTTGATTAGCCACCCTTTTGGGTTCTTTCCCCAAAAAGAAGTGTCCCGACACGGATAAGGGTGGCACCTTCTTCCAGAGCGATTTGAAAGTCGTGAGACATCCCCATGGATAGGTGGGGAAGGCGCTTTCCGGCTTTCTCCAACTTCTCTTTGATCTCTCGTAGATTTTTAAATGCCCTTCGAATCTTCCCCTCATCCTCTGTGTTAGGCCCTATTGTCATGAGCCCGTCTACCGAGATTCCTTCAAGAAGTTGCATCTGCGGATAGGTTTCCATCACTTCCTCTTCCGTAAAGCCGTGCTTGGTTCCCTCCATTGAGGTGTTCACCTCCAAGAGAATGTGCGAAGTCACCCCCTTTTCAACACTGACCTCCGCCACTTTCTTAGCCAGCTCAAGCGAATCGATGGAATGAATGAGAGACACCTCCCCCACCACCTTCCTGACTTTGTTTTTTTGCAGCGTACCAATAAAATGCCACTCAATGTCTTTGGGAAGAGCCTCTTTTTTGGAGACCCACTCCTGCACCTTACTTTCGCCGAACAAGCGGCATCCTTGCTTATACAGGCCAAGAAGTTTCTCTACCGGCTGATTTTTCGAGACGGCAATCAACCTTACCTCGTCATTTCGACCCTCACGCGCGGCGATAGAATCAATCGAGGCAAGGAGCTGCCAATAGTCAATATACTCTTCCGTCATGGTGATATAACGCCTTTGGCTTCCCTAAAATCTCGGAGAGCAAAATCCCTCTTCTCAGACTGGCCTCGTTGAGCAAAAGAGCTGCGCGGGAGGGCTCATACACATCTTTTGCATTGTAGATCTCCTCCTCTGTCAACTCCTCTTCAAAACTCGCTTCGAGCTCCTTGAGGCGCCTGTCGGCAACGGTGCTCTGCAGTTTTCGCTGTTCCACAGCGCTGACCTGACGCCTCTTCTCGATCGTACTCTGGAACCGAAATCGATCCTTTTCCCTTTTTTTAGGGGGAGAGGGAAAGGAAGTTTCCCTTGAAGGTTGAGTGCTTCTTGCCACAGCGGGTTCACTTTCGAAATCATCTTCATCCCACTCATCATCTTCCGTTTGGGCATGGTCTTCAGGAACCTCTTCAAACTCCTGCTGCCGCCCTTTTCCAAATCGTTTTTCGATGAAAGGGCGCAATGCCATATAGACAAAAGCTAAAAAAGCAACGACGAGACCGATTATGTCGGAAAGATTGATGGGCTGATTTCCCTTGGCTGGCATGGATTACCTGCCTCCTTCCGGGTGGATTCCCTCGTCCTTCTCAGGCTTCGAAAGTGATTTCCTCATCTCTGTGTCCGCCTGGACATTCTGGATCCGCTGGTAGTCCATGATGCCCAGATTCCCCTTTTCAAAAGCTTTTGCCATCGAGAGAGGCACCGCCGCCTGGGCCTCGACAAGTTTCGCCTCCATGTCTTTGACCTTAGCTTCGTTTTCTTGTTTGACGGCAACAGCCATAGCACGCCTTTTCTCCGCCTCCGCCCTTGCGACCCGCATATCGGATTCAGCTTGGTCGGCCCTCAGTTTAGCTCCCACGTTCTCGCCAAGCACCATCTCGACGATATCGATTGAGAGAATCATGAACGCTGTCGAAGAGTCTAGCCCCTTTTCGAGCACAAGCTTTGATATCCGTTGAGGAGCCTCCATTACCTGAAGATGGGTGTCTGAACCGCCGATCGCTCCGACAATACCTTCGCCAACCCGTGCGATGATTGTCTCTTCTGTCGCACCACCGACAAGCTGCGCGATGTTTGTTCTGACTGTAACCCTTGCTCTTACGTTAATCTGAATACCGTTTTTAGCAACGCCGGTGATGAACCCGCCGTGGCTGGGGCAGTCGATGACTCTGGGATTGACAGATGTCCTGATCGCTTCGCGTACATCCCTGCCGGCAAGATCGATTGCTGTCGCACGGCGCCAGTCGAGCACGATATTGGCTTTGTCTGCCGCGATCATCGCGTCGACTACTTCCTTGACATGACCTCCTGCCAGGAAGTGTGTTTCCAGATCTTCTACCGAAATCTGCTTAAGGCCGGCTTTGTAGGCATTGATCCGCGCATTGACGATCACTCGGGGCGGGATTTTCCTCAGGCTCATACCGATGATGTTGAAAAGCTGGATAGGTGTGCCAGAAACAAACGCCTGGAACCACAAACTGATGAATTTACCCATAATACTAAGAAGCACGATCACAATGATCGACAACGCGATGAATAGAAAATAGACTTCCATAGGATTCTCCTGAGATACGCGAATGCGAACTCTAAACTGGTTTCTCTAATATTTTTCGGTTTAAACTTTTTTAACGAGGAGGGTGTCACCTTCCCCGCCAATCACTTCGACAGCTTCTCCCCTTTCCATGAGACCGCTTTGGGAGATGGCAGGATATTGCTTTCCTTCGATACGCACATGTCCTCCCGGCCTCAGCTCAGTTGCCACCAACCCTTTTTTGCCGACTAAGCTTTTATCCCAGCTCGATGCGACAAATCCTTCCTGATTTTGCGAAGAGTAGATGGAGTGGCGGAAACGTCCTTGCCGAAGCCATCTCATCATTGTAAAAACAAGCAGCAAGACGAGCGCTCCGGAGATGATAAAAAACAAAAAACCTGTAAGCATCGATCCCGTGCCCACTGCGGCGTAAACGGAGGCGGTGATGATGAGCGTCGCTCCGATGACGGCAAAAAAACCTCCAGGAGTGAAAAACTCGATCGCTACCGAGATCAGACCTAGGAATAAAAGTAGGAGTGCCTCTCCCATTGTCAGACTTCCTCCCTCTTGATCACAATGACCGAACTTCCGTCCAATCGGGAGACCACAATCTCCTCTCCTTTCTCAATATAAGAGCCCTCCGACAAAGCGTCGAATAACTTGCCATTTACTTCCACCTTTCCCGACGGTCTAAGCGTCGTGGAGGCAACTCCACTTTCGCCCACAAGCGGCAGCTCATCTGAAGAAAGTCCGGCAACATACCCCTTTGCCGCCTCCTGTTCACTGCCCGTCAAGACAAGGCGCGTCATCGCAGCCAGCTTTGGAGTAAGGTATCTGCCGAGCAGGGCCATCATGACAACAGCCACAACCATCGTGCCCATCAGCCACATCAGCCTGAAGACCACAGCTTCACCTGCAGCGTTTAAAGTGCCTGTGTCAAATTCGTAATCGACACTTTCGAGACCGGGAACCATGATCCCAACAAGACCGATCAGAGCAAACAAAGCACCGATCATTCCCAAAAGACCTCCCGAATGGAGAGTTGCCACTTCCAGTGCGATCATGAGGATACCTCCGACAACAAAGATCACCTCCAGCCAGCTGGCTATCTCAAGAGACAAATTGGAGAGGATCATCAGGAAAAGGCAAGTCAGGGCAAGCGTGCCCGGTATTCCAAACCCCGGAGTGGACATCTCCATATAAAAACCGATGATCAGTCCAAGCATCAACAGGGAAGAGACGACAGGCGAGGCCAGAAGAACAAAGAAGCGGGTTTTGATGTCCATGCGATAAGCATCGACCTCTGCCCCTTTCAACTGGTTAAAAAATGGAGCATGCGACAGCAGCATCTTTTCAAAGGGCCACTTGCCGGATGCTTTTTCCTCTTCGGTAATCGTGCCTGTTTTTTCAGGAAGCAGCATCCGGTCGGCAACGGCGTATTCGACCATTTGTTCAGCGTTTAAGGTGAGCAGCTTGCCTTTAGGAGAAATCACTGTGTCAGGATTAAGTCCACCCTTCTTGATCTCCTCTTCGTTTGCAAGCTTGAGTACCCTTCCATCGCGCTCGACCAAGATGATATCTTTGTCAACCATCGCTTCCGCGATATCCGGATTGCGGTCGAAGAAACGGGCTCTGTTGGCAAATTCCGATCTCAGCGCCGAATTAACTTTCTCTGATGCGGACTCCATCTTTCCGCCTTCCCCTATCGTCACAGGTTCCGCCGCGCCCATACTCCCGTCCTTTGTCGTGTAGATAAAACGGCAGGAATAGGCGATCAATGCCCCGGCTGAAATGGCCCAGTTATCGATATACGCCACGACAGGAATGCCTTCTTGTGTGTCAAACTCCTGAAGGGCACTTGCTATCTTCTGGGCAGCAAAAACCTCGCCGCCCGGGGTATCGAGCTTCAAGATAAGAAAGTCAGGTTTATTCTTTTTGAAAAAAGCAAGGGCGCTCTTGACGTAAAGCCAAGTCGATTCGCTGATCATCGAGGAATGATCGATGATCTCCAGATAGCCGATACGCCCTTTTTTTTCCGGATCGATACGAATCGCTTTCACGAGCTTGGCATCTAAGTTTGTAGAGACGGAATAACCCTGAGGAGCCTCCGTGTCTTTCTTATCTAAGGAGTATCGTGTCAACAGTTCGTTTGCGGTGCTGATTTCTTTGGCGATTCCGAGCGCTAAAATCTCGCCCTGACCGATAACCTTTCTTTCCTTTTGTCCGCTCTCCGGCTCTACCATCGCTCCGGCAAGAGTTCGCAGTATGGAGCTCTTATCACCGGCTGGGATGAGGCTTTGAACTTGACTTCTGAGAATATTTGATGGCACAGACTGTTCATTACCAAGAGGAATGTCTCCCCAGGTAGCGAACGATGCGATGTAGAATTCGTCAGAAAGAAAAGGAAGTATGGCAGACGGGCCGACGCTTGTCCCATCAATAAAAATGATCACCCTCAGTCCGTTATTTCTGCGAGCTGTATAAATCTCTCTCGCTAATTTCAGGGTATCCTTGAGGGACCCCCCGGAGGAGTTGATGCGGATAATCAGGTTCGATTTTTGAGGATCCGAAGTGTGCAGCTCTTTGATAAAGCGATCCACGGTAGCTTCCGTCAAAGAACCTTCTATGTTGAAATACAATGCCTGCTCTTCAGCGGCAATTGGATTGATCAATGCTAAAAGAGACACCAGGATGGTGAGAAAGAATTGATAATAGGAGACAGGATTTAGATGATCAAGCTTGAGCACGTGACTTGTCCGCCTATCGTAGAGACACTTGAGGATACTCGATCATCATACACAATTCTTTTTTTTCCGCCACTTCAGATCAATAGCTCATCCTTGCCTTGGACGATCACCTTCGCCGGTCGGACGGGAGCTTCCCTCCCAGCGGAAAATCCTCCTCCAATCCTTCTTCATGCTGACCACCTTCCAGCCTTTGAGCCCCGCCTCTGTTTTAAGCCCCTCAGAAAAAGTGCCGATCTTTGAGTCGGCTCCATAAGAATATTCTCTGTGTTCGTCGTCGTGGGAGATAAGCACCTCAAGATGGGGTCCGGGATTATTTCCTGTCCATTCAAGCATCTGTTTGTCTCCATCGGAATTGCCAAAAGCAGCGATAGGTCTTCTGCCGACCATCAGGTTAATCGCTTCAGGCTTTCCCTCTTTATCATCGACAAAAAGAATCGCGGGTTTCCTGCGCAGCACAGGGACTCCCCCTTCGTACTCGTATTTTACCCTGCCTGCGGTTCCGATCACTTGTTCCGGTGGTATGCCGTAAACTTTCTCGGCATATGACCTCATGAACTCCTGCCCGCCGCCTGAAACGATGTAAACTTTAAAGCCATTGGCCTTAAACAACCTAATCACCTCCAGCATAGGCTCATATACAAGATCCGTAAAAGCTCTCTTGTAGCGGGGATGACGGGCCGTTTGCAGCCAACCTTTAACCGCGTCTTGAAAGTCCTCGATTGTCATCCCGGCATGTATCTTGGACACAATGGCTTCAATCTCAGACTCCTTCACGTCGTTCTTCACTTCCAAATCATCTGCCTGCTTTTTTTTCTGCACCGGATCTTTGCCGCTCATCTCTTTGATCCGCTCCAAAGCAAAATACTGCTGGGGGTAGAGAGGCTGCTCAACCCATAGGGTGCCATCCTGGTCGAAAACAGCGATGCGCTCAGACTCTGGTACATAGTCCTTTCCAGACTTATCTGTCACTCCCCGGACAAACTGTAATATGGCCTCTTTGATCGGCCCATTGCTCCATGAAGGAAGCGGATCAGCGAAGGCGGCAGCAGCCTGAAACGACAGCAGCAAAACGAAAATGAGTGAGCGGGCTTTGAAGTGCACCATAAAAGAACTCCAGTTTGCAAACAGATCAGCAGGCGCTAAGCCGGGAGAGCTTTCTTAAAATCTCATCCACCGCATCACCCCTTCGCTGCAGCGCCATAATCTTCATCTGCTTTTGTGGACAACAACGCGATAACAATCAACCTGTTTTTTAAAGGCAAAGACAGAGATTTTCAAGCTTTCAGCGCCCAAAAGAAAAATCAAACCATACCTATTTAAACTCTAGAAATTTGCACCAAATCATAAACAGCTCTAAACTGCTGCTTTAAAAGAGTATAGCTCCAGAATATTGGATTGATTTGCAGAATCTTCTATTTCAAAGCTTATATATATACCGAAATCAGGAACTGCCAATGCAACTGTTTACAATCCAAGACAAATTGAACCGAAAGATCACGATCGAATCTGAAACCACGACCCCGTTTCAGAGCTCTTTGTCCAAAGAATGCATACGATCAGCACAGGCCTCACAAGGGCCTATACCGAAACAACTTGAAGAATTGGCCTTTGGCTTCGTCGGATTTACTTAAGAATTTTCGTTCTCACTCGCGCCTTGCCTCTCGGCAATGGTCGCTCGCTCCGGACAAAAATTCTTAAGGCCCTCCTAGCCAAATCTCCAATTCTTCAAGTTGTTTCGGTATACACACCCGTCGAGCTTAAGTTTTCTAAACAGTTCCCCCACTATTTGGCCCAAGACAAGTTCTTGCACTCAATTACTCCCTTGATGAGGGAAGGAGCAGGCAAAGTTCAATGGTCTCAGGTGGAAAGGGAAATCACGCAAATTCTGGACCGTTTTTCTAATCACGATTTTCAGAAGGGCTTCTTGGATAACAGAGAAATGAGCGCCAGTTTCACACATCACCTGCTCATTGCCAAGGAGGGTTCAAGCCCGCTGGGCGCCCTCTATTGCATGATGAGCAAGACAGATAATCAAAAAGTTGTCCGTGTTCCCTTATCCGCGATCCATCCTGAAGCAGAAAAACCGAGGAATCGGCAGAAATCTGATGATGAACGTCTTAAGACAGATTCCGGACTGCAGGAAAATCGCACTGTCGACGCGCGTCTCAAACAAAAAAGCAATCAGTGCTTATCAGCATTGGGGATTTACTCCCGTTGCCGGCACAATGGAGTCTTGGGCCAATCTGGAGTATATTGTAGAGTAGGATCGGATAAGAGCCTGTCTTGAAACTTTGCTGAAAGATTTTGTTATAAGACGGGCTCCAAGGCGCTGAAGACCCGGCCATTTCTTTCTGAAGCATCGATTGCCAAAAAAAAAGCATCCGTCTCTTCTCGAACAAGCGAAAGCTCCACGGGATGCGAAAAGCAGCCTTTGTCCTCTAGTGCTGCGCCAATTGTTTTTAACAACACCATTTTGACTCCTTCTCCCTTGTTCTTCTTATCAAGGTAGAGAGGGCGTTGAATCTTTTCGAAACTCAAACCTTCCAAATTGTGTCGGTATACTTTCAGGAGAGGAGATACAGCTTCTTCGATGACCTTAAGGTCTTCAGGGGGTAAAATTCCCATTCTGGTGGATATACGGCTCTCAAGCTGCATCCCCAGCAGTACCGCGAGTCCATGCGGAATGCGATAGTCGAGCGCGGACTCAAGCGCATGGCCGATCGTATGCCCGAAGTTGAGCAAGTGCCTCATTCCGTTGTCATGCAGATCTTGCTTAACAACATACTCCTTGAGGGCGATCGCGGCTGGAATGTTCGACGCGATGGCAGGGAGGGCCGCATCGGAAAAGCCGAGCGCGATGGATTGAAGACGAAAAAATAAATCGGGGTGAAACAGTAGAGCCACCTTCAACATTTCAGCAAGGCCGGATGCAATCTGAAATAGTGGCTCTGAGTGCAAATAAAAGGGATCTACCAAAATTTTTTGAGGAAGATGAAATGAGCCGATCAGGTTTTTTCCAGACGAGGCATTAACACCGTTCTTACCTCCATGGGCTGCATCCACCATAGCAAGAAGGGTGGTCGGAATCATCACAAGGGGGATGCCGCGGCAGTAGGTAGCGGCAACAAAACCCGCTAAATCCAAAGTGACACCTCCACCAAGAGCGAAAAGAAGAGTATCTCTTGTCAGGCCGGCTGAAAACATCGCGTCTTCCAAACGCTCTTTCGTCAAGCGCGATTTATGCTCCTCTCCCGCCGGAAAGGTAAACAGATTGGCTTCAACGCCATCTTGAATCAGCGCTTCCATTAAATCAGGAGCGTAAAGACCTGCCACACACGCATCGGAAATGATGGCTACTTTTTTTTGGAGAGAACGTGCGAAACGGGCAGCTTCCTTTGACGCGTTTCTCTCCTCTGTGAAAACCACTTCTGAAGATAGCATGGTCATATCCTCGAGGAGCGGCTCATGAGCAACAGGTCGGCAAGTACAATTTTTGTCATTGCCTCCACCACCGCGACCGCCCTAATGGCAACGCACGGATCATGTCTCGATCCTTCAGGGTATTTCATGACGGTTTCCCTGGCATCCAATGTCACTGTCTTCATCTCCTTTTTGATGCTGGAAGTAGGCTTGAAGGCCACTCTGAAGACGAGCGGCATACCTGTCGTGATTCCACCCAGAGTGCCTCCTGCATTGTTGGTCTCCGTCTCGATTCTGTCGTTCTTCAAAATGAAGCTATCATTGTGCCTGGAACCGCGCATGGAAGCTGCCATGAATCCGGCGCCAATCTCAAATCCTTTGCTGGCAGGAATCGAGAGCATTGCGAAGGCAAGCCGCGCCTCCACTTTTTGATAAACAGGCTCTCCGAGCCCCGGTGGAAGGGGATAAACGATTGTCTCCACAACACCTCCGATAGAGTCTCCCTCTTCGACAGCTTGCTTGACAGCCTGTTTAATCAAAGCGTCTCCAAGCGGTTCAGGACAAAAAACCGCACTCTCCGCCCGTCTTTTTTTCCACGGTTCGAGCCCTTCTTCGGTAATGCATGGACTCTCTTCCATTCCTTTTCCTTCCGCCTTTTTCAGGTAAGACAAAATGTCAATTCCCTGGGCTTTCAGGATCTTGTCAGCAATAACTCCGGCAGCTACCCTGCACACTGTTTCCCTAGCCGAGGAGCGTCCACCTCCCCGCCAGTCGAAAACGCCATACTTCTCCATGTAAGTGAAATTTGCGTGACCCGGCCTCAATGTATCCTTGATCGGTTCGTAATGTTCCGATTTTGTATCGCCATTGTCAAAAACAAGGGCAATGGGTGCACCTGTCGTTTTACCGCCAAAAACTCCCGATAAAATCCGGGGAGTATCCGCCTCCTTGCGAGCAGTGACAAAAGGGCTGCTTCCTCCACCACGCATCTCCAGCGCCGATTGAAAATCCTGTTCCGAGACGTCAATGCCCGAAGGGCAACCATCGATCACAAGACCGATTGCCGGTCCATGTGACTCTCCAAAAGATGTAATCTTAAAAACTTCGCCAAAAGTGTTACTTGCCACTTTGAACTCCTCTATACCGAAAGTGTCTCAAAATTTGTTTTTTGGGGCAGTCACTTGGAGACTGTTAAGGATTGAAGCCAGCATACCGCTTGGATCACAGCCTCATCAAAAGAAACTGATCCCCAGTCGATGGTGAAGTCTGCCAATTCTTCAAATACGCATCTTCTGTCTTTGCAAAGCGCAGAAACAGCCTCACTGCAGCCTTCTTTTACAAACACCAAAGGATTCTCTTGCAGTCTCGCTACCCATGCAGTCTCCGGAATCTTCAAGTAAATGCATCTGCCGCATCGCTTTACCAACTCCCGATTTATTTTTGAAATCAACGCTCCGCCGCCCAGCGACACAACGGCTTCTTCCGAAAAGTCAAGACAGGAAAGAGTCTCCTCTTCCATTTGTCGAAAAGCCCTCTCCCCTACTTTCAGATACAGCTCTTTAATCGTCAAACAAGTCTCTGCTGACGAATTGACCCTTCTTAAAATTTCCGCATCAAGGTCGATAAATGAAAAAGGGAGCCGGCTGGCGAGCTCTTTGCCAAATGTGGTTTTGCCTGCGCGGGGCAGTCCCATGATAAACACCATCATCACACGCACTTGAGATCTGCGCCCATCCGACGCATCTCCTCCGGAAAGTTGGCGTACGTTTTTTCTATGCAGGATGTCTCTTGAACATAAGTCTCCCCGTCTGCTCCAAGACCGGCAGCGATAAAGGCCATCGCCATCCGATGATCGTGGTGGGAGTTTACGACCGCTCCCTGCAGAGGGCCTCCTTCGATCACAAGACCATCGTCAATTGTCTGGATGCGAGCTCCCATCTTTTTGAGTTCGCTTGCAAGCACCCCAATGCGATCACACTCTTTAAACCGGGCGGCTTCTGCATTGCGGATGACCGTCTTACCCTTGCTGTAACAGGCAATGACCGACAGCGCTGCGATTGCGTCGATGCAATCGTTGATATCAATTTCAATGCCACAAAGATCTCCGGGGCAAACCTTAAGAGTTGTTCCACAGGGGCTCCAAACCACCTTAGCGCCCATCGTTTCTATGATCTGAAAGAATCGGATATCTCCTTGGCCATCGTCTTTTTGAAGACCTTTTAGCTCAACTTCGGTACCACTGATAAGAGCCGCCGCTGCAGGAAATGCCGCAGAGCTGATGTCACCACCGATCCGATAGTCAAACGAATTAAAAGAACTGTGCATTTCTACAGTAATTGAGCTGCCCTGTAAAGAGACCTTTGCCCCGGCCTTTTTAAGCCAGGCGGCTGTCAGCTCCACCCACGGCACCTCTCCCATTTCATCGACATCGATTCTGAAAATCCCCCTCTGCAGAGCCGCTGCAATCATGAGGGAAGAGACTGGCTGGGAGTCGACACCACGGATCTTGGCCCTCCTATTCGTCAAAGGCCCTCTGATAACGACGGGAGCTAGGCCGTTCGCTCTCGTTGAAACGGCTTCTCCACCCAGCTGCGTTATCCCCGACAGAAGCTCTTGCATGTTCCTCATTTTTCTAATCGAGGCGTCGCCGGTTAGCACCGTATAACCCGGCGCGTTGACCGCAATGGCTGCCAAAAACCTCAGCATGATTCCGGAATTGCCAACATCGATGACATCATCGGCTCCCCGCCACTCTCCCCCGGTTCCCTTGATCTCCAGGCTCTCGCCACTTAAGGAAAAATCCGCCCCAAACATTTTTAGGGCATATATCATACGCTCTGTGTCAGCGCTCTTAAGAAAAGCGTCTACCCGGCTGATCCCATTTCCTGCCGCTCCAAACAGAAGGGCTCGCATCGTCTGCGATTTCGAAGGAGGAACCAGGAGCGACCCTGCGGGTTTGCTTTTTCTGACTTTGATGCTCAAGCCAACGCCGCCTTAAGGTTCTTCAAAGAGGAAACAAACTCCATGATTGCCTCTTTGGTCGCTATCAAATGACTCTCCTCGTGCGCTGCCGAAATGAACCAGGCTTCAAACGGCGAGGGCGGAATGAGTATTCCTCTCTCCAGCATGTGCAGGAAAAATCGTTTAAAAAGAGATTGATCTGTCTGCAGGGCCTCTTCCATGCTGCCAACACTTCTTCGTCCGAAAAACAGAGTTACCATCGACCCTACCCTTTGCATCGAAGCATCAATTCCCTCTTCCTCGATAAAGCGAGCGACTGGATCGGCAAGGATCCGGGCTTTTCTTTCGAGATCTTCGTAGAAACCCTTTTCCTCCGTCATCAAAATAGCTTCAAGCCCGGATGCCATAGCTACCGGGTTACCTGACAAGGTTCCAGCCTGATAGACAGCGCCAAGGGGGGCGAGGATATCCATGATTTCTCTCCTACCCCCGAAGGCTGCCGCGGGAAATCCGCCGCCGATGATTTTAGCAAAGCAGGTAATATCCGGAATCGTGTCGTAAATCGACTGCGCTCCCCTCAAGCCTAGCCTGAAGCCTGTCATCACCTCATCAAAGATTAGAAGGGCCCCCGCTTTTGATGTTTCTTCCCTCAGGGAGGTCATGAAAGCCTCTGTCGCCGGGACGACACCCATATTACCGGCAACCGGTTCGATGATAACAGCTGCAATCTCCTGTCCTCTTTGCCTGAACAGTAATTTCAGGGCGTTTAAATCATTGAAAGGAAGGCAAACGGTATTGCTTACCGTTTCTGAAGGAACGCCCTCGGAAGAGGATGTCGCATTCATGCCGAGAAGACCGGAACCGGCCCGGACCAAAAGCATGTCGGCATGGCCGTGGTAGTTACCTGAAAACTTGACGATCAGATCTCTTTTCGTAAAACCCCTTGCCAGACGCAAAGCACTCATCGTCGCTTCGGTGCCCGATGAAACGAAGCGGATCTTTTCGACGGAAGGTACTCTCTCGATGATTTTCCTTGCCAGCTTCTCCTCGATCTCCGTTGTCATGCCGAATGTCGAGCCCCTCTTCAGCTGCTCTTCAGCTTTTCTCACAATCCGGGGATGGGCATGCCCATGAATCAAAGCTCCCCAGGACTGCACATAGTCGATCCACTCGTTTCCATCCGCGTCAATCAAAAGAGCGCCTCTTCCTTCTCTCGCCACGACCGGTGTCTCAAGAAGATCTTTGAAGGAGCGGACCGGAGAGTTGACACCTCCCGGAATCACAGTCTGTAGTGCTTTGAAAATCTCCTGGCTTCGCTTCCTTTCTTTCATTCCTTCACCGTAATTGTATTTTTAGCTTCGGATGTTAGTGACTATTTGAGCTGAACACAAGGAGAAATGTTTGGGGATAACTCCTCTATCGGATATAATAGCTTGTGGATCTCTAAGAGATCTCCCTCTTCTTTTGAATCCAAATGCTATAGAAATGCCATGACAGGACACGACAACTCCTCAGAAATTACAACCAACCGCAAGGCGTTTTATAACTATGAAATTTTAGAAACGCACGAAGCGGGCATTGTACTTACCGGAACGGAAATCAAATCTCTTCGGCAAACAGGAGCCTCCCTGCAGGAAGCTTTTGTCAAAGTGTTACGCGGATCCATCTGGCTGATTGGTTCCTACATCGCTCCCTATTCCCATGGCAACATCTACAACCACGAAGAGCGAAGGGAGCGTAAGCTTCTCATGCACAAAATGGAGATCGAAAAACTCCTTTCCCTGCAGCAGGAAAAGGGAGTGGCCATCATTCCTCTGGCCCTCTACTTCAAAAAGGGAAAAGTTAAGGTGCGGCTAGGCGTTGGCCGGGGAAAGAAGATGCACGACAAGAGGGAAGCCATCAAAACCAGAGATGAAAAGCGCCGGATGGAAGAAGCCAAGAAGTGGGGCCGCTAAGAGAGATGGCCAAAATCATCATAGCGACCGTCCACAAAAGCAAAGAACCCTGGCTCGATCTCGGTTGCAAAGATTACTTGCAAAGGCTAGCTCCGCGGCATCCCGTGGAAATCGTTCTCTATAAAGATGAAGAACGCCTTGCGAAGGCCATCAACGAAGACAAACGTCCCATCCTGCTTGACCCAAGGGGCAAGCAGCTTGACAGCAAAGCTTTTGCATTGATGCTTGAAAAAGAGATTGAAATTCGCGGCAACGACGCCTTTTTCGCCATCGGCGGCCCTGAGGGCTTCTCTCAGGAACTAAAGGCGGGAAAGTCACTGATCAGCCTCTCGCCAATGACCTTCACCCACCAGATGGCTCGCCTGCTGCTTTTAGAGCAGATCTATCGCTCCTTTGAAATTCTGCGCGGCTCACCCTATCACAAGTAGAGTCTTGCAAAACGTTAGTGCGCCAGCAGGTTAAAACTTATCAAACGAACAAATCGGTTGCTTCGTCAATTCATGAACGGCTTCAATGCGTGGTGATTTTCCTTCAGGGAAAAGGGGCTACGGGGAGGCATATTAAATTCAATATACCTCGTGAACCGCCCCTTCTCCCCTAGCAAAAGAATTTCAATCGAGTGGATTGACTAATTTGACGACAGCACTAGACGCTCTTCGCTGCAGGCACCTTCGGAATTGTCCTGGCAATGCGAAAAAAGTGCATCGAACCACTAATCAGCGCTGAGCCGACAGCCACATCGATAAACCCTCGGATATCGGCCGGAAGATCCAGCGCTTTCATCAAAAGCCCAATCCCCATCATCGCAAGCACCAGTGCAAAATAGCGGAATCCAAAAACAAGTTTTGCATGCGCCGGCTCCGGCAGGGTGAGAATTTTCGAAGAAAGCCTGTGCACAGCTTTCTGAAGAACATAGCGAACTTTCAGATATCCGACGAAAAGAGCTATGGCGATCAGGATGCAGGCCGCCTGCTCTCTGCCGCCAGCGACAGGACCTAAAAACCCGAGCAGCCACGAACTTGCCGCAAATCCTTTGGCAGAGTCGATGAGATAACGGATTCCCACCGTCAGTAAAGAAAAGCCAACAGCCAGCCAGATCAGACCTGCCAGGCGGTGGAAAGTTTTGTGTCTCGCTTTGAACATGATCTTCGATCTTCCTTTGTTCTATTTGTGCCGGACCTCTGCAAGCTGAAGACGCGGCGAATTAAAATGCGTTTAAAATAACCGGCAATTGTACCCAAAGGATCTCAAAGTTTGGTATTTTTTACTTTGGATCTTTCGATATAATTGCTTGATCATTCAACTTATAAAATTCGGGCGGCAAGCTTAAAAAACCCCGCTCCAGAATGCTGGAGGTATGTAGACATTACAAAACTTGTCGTTAAGTATCAACCGTGAAAAACATTTATCTTGGACTATAACCCGAGCATCCCTAAAATTGCCCAAAAACAGACGGACTTATGCAACAGAGGAAAATCAGTAATGGACAGATCATCTCGCTCCTTGCTGGTAACATTCTGGAGCACTACGATTCAGCACTCTTCGGTCTCCTCTCCCCTATCTTAGCTCCTCTATTTTTTCCCTCACAAGATCCGCTTGTCAGCCTGATGATGACCTACGCTCTTATCCCGCTCGGATTTCTCTCAAAGCCCCTCGGTGCACTGTTCTTTGGGCACCTCTGTGATAAAATTGGAAGAAGACAATCTCTTCTCTTTTCTCTTTTCGGAATGAGTCTTACGACAGTTGCCTTTGCCCTGATCCCCACTTATCAGGAAGCGGGAGCCATGGCGCCGGCACTCCTCATCATCTTGCGTATTCTGCAGTCTTTTTTTGCCAGCGGCGAGAACATCGGGGGCGCCATACTCCTCTTGGAGAGGACCCCGCTGGAAAGACACAACTTATTGAGCAGCCTATGGAGTTCCGCGACGATCGGAGGAATCATTTTGGCTTCATTTGCCGTGACATGCATCAGCTGTCTCGCCGAAGAGGGACAGCATTGGCGGGCACTCTACTTGCTTGGTTCGATCACAGCGCTGGCAGGTCTAATTTTACGCTTCAGCATACCTGCCGAGGACGAGATACCGAAAAAGGAGGCAAAAGCTCCTTGTTTTAAAGAATCGATGCACGCGCTGGTAAGCCATCGCAAAGAACTGATCATGATCGCTCTTGCCTCCGGCTTCTCCTACTCCACTTACACCGTGGCGCTCGTGATGATCAATGGATTCATCCCTATTGTCTCCCCCATCTCGTACACTTCCATAATGAAGATGAACAGCGCGCTTCTAATTCTGGATCTTGTTTTACTCCCCTTAAGCGGGCTACTCGCCTCTAAATTCTCCAAAGAAAAAATGATGATGGCTTCAGTGCTGGCAGCTACCTTCTTAGGCGTCCCCCTTTTTATGCTGCTTGAAGGGGCGTCCTATATGCTGATCGTCTTCATCCGCGTTCTCTTTGTAGTGATCGGCGTCTTTTTCTCCGCCAATTTCCACTCATGGAGCCAGCATCTTGTCCCTAAAACTAACAGGGGCATCATCATTTCATTCGGCTATTCCCTAGGATCGCAGCTTTTGGGGGCCCCCCCAGCCAGTTTGTCTCTTTGGCTCTACTCCAAGACTCAGTCCCTGGCTTTCGCATCAGGCTACTGGGTGATCCTGGCGTTTTTCTGCCTCATTGCTTTCTCCAAAATGTTCGAAGTGTTCATCAAACCCCCATCCTTCTCCACTGAAACCACCTGATCGCATATTTTTTAAGTTTGCAATATCCGCGTCCGTGTTAAACTGCTTTTGCCCGAATCTTCGGTATCCAAGTTAAACCCATCTGTATAAGCGAGACTTGTCATGAAAAGAATCTTAGTTAAAGAGCTGCCCGTTCATGTAGAAAAACCCGTTCTTCTTAAAGGATGGCTGAATAACATCCGCTCGATGGGCAAAATCAACTTTCTTCTTTTACGAGACCGCACCGGACTTGCTCAAATCGTGATCGAGGATAAAGAAGAATATAAAAAAATCAGTCAACTCCAGCCAGGAACAGTTCTTGAAATCACAGGCGATGTGAAGAAAAACGAGGCGACCCAGCTTGGGGCGGAGGTAGTCAACCCGAAAATCCGGGTCATGGTACCGATCAAAGAAGTGCCCCCCATCGACTACTACAAACCCGAAATTCAGTCGGATTTGGATTTCATTTTAGACAACAGACCGATTGCACTCCGTAACAGGGAGCTGCAGGCTGTTTTTAAAATACAGGCCGAGCTGGCGCATGCCTACCGCCTCTTCATGCACGATACGATAGGCGCTGTCGAATACTTTGCACCAAACATCATCGGCGCCTCCTCAGAAGGAGGAGCTGAATTCTTCAATGTCGATTACTTCGGCTACACGGCAACTCTCGCTCAAAGCAGCCAGCTGTACAAACAGATCATGGTGGGAGTCAACGAACGCGTTTTCGCCATCATGCCTTTCTTCCGAGCCGAAAACTCCAATACACCGCGCCATCTCGCGGAAGGAAAGCAGTTTGAATTCGAAATGGGATTTTTCGAAGATTGGCATGAAATTTTGGATGTTCAGGAAGGGTGCATCAAATTCATGGTGAACTGGCTGAACACCACTTGCAAGACAGAGATCGAGACTCTGGGGGGCAAGTTCATCAAAGCCGACCCGTCAA
This sequence comes from Estrella lausannensis, assembly GCF_900000175.1. NCBI lineage: Bacteria > Pseudomonadati > Chlamydiota > Chlamydiia > Parachlamydiales > Candidatus Criblamydiaceae > Estrella > Estrella lausannensis. Next base: position 18,334 of record NZ_CWGJ01000028.1, on the reverse strand, counting down.
TCCCCTTTCCCAGGTTAACTTTCAAAGAGGCTCAGGAGCTGTTTTATAAACGTACCGGCATCGACGAGCGGGAAGAACCTGATTTAAGCCCCGCTGCCGAGCGCGAGCTTTGCAAATGGGCGCTTGAAGAGAAAGGAACGGATCTTGTCTTTGTGATCGACTGGAAAACATCGAAACGTCCATTCTACGCCTACCCGAATGATGAAAACCCCGAGCTTTCCAACACGTTCGATCTTCTGTGCGCCGGAACGGAAATCACCTCCGGTGGTGAAAGACGCCACACCTTTGATTCCATGGTAGAAGGAATCCTTGCCAAGGGAATGGATCCTAAAAACTTCGAGGACTATCTAAGCATCTTCAAATACGGCATGCCACCCCACGGAGGCTTTGGCATGGGCTTGGAGAGGCTTACGATGACCTTCCTTCACCTCAAAAACATCCGGGAAGCCTCTCTTTTCCCCTCCGACCCCAAAAGGATAGCTTCCACTCGTCTAAAAGCGAAAATCTTTTATGGCGATGAGAATATCCGTAACGAGATATTAAGGTTATTGAAATCAGGCTCTCTGACCTACCAACACATGACCCACGAGGCGACACCCACCTCGGAGGAATCCGCTCGGGTTCGCTCCACAAAAATGGAAGAGGGGGTCAAATCGATTATTTTGAGAGGAAAGTCCTCTAAAAAGAACTACCAGGTCAATATTCCTTCCCACTTAAAGTTGGACATGAAAGCCGTGGCGGACTTGATTGGAGAAAAATGCGAATTTGAAAGCCCCGAGGTAATCCGGGAGAGGTTTGGCTTAGAGATCGGTGGAATTCCTCCCTTCGGCGTCCTGATGAACCTGGACACTTTCTATGACGAGACCATTGGTGATCAGGAAAAAGCAGCGTTCAACTGCGGGTTCCTAACAGAATCGATTGTGATGAACTCCAAAGACCTGCTTGCAGTAGTTGCTCCAAAAGTAGGGCGCTTTTCAAAAGCGTAACCTTGACGTCCATTGAGACTGCCTCATTCACCCCGAATGAGGCAGGCGTTTCTTTTCGTTTAACTTATACCGAAAGTGTCTCAAAATTTGGTTTTCTCTTTGCCAAAAACCAAATTTTGAGACACTTTCGATATAAAGGCATTCCCCTTCAAATTGACATTTATCCATCAACCCGTTATAATCTTTTTGTTAATTAACGCACGGAAGCCGTTTTAATGAAGAACAAAGAAGAAAATAACACCTGTTGGTTAGTACGCTGCGGCTACTTTCTGCCGGTATTTTTTGTTATTCTCTCTCTTTTTCTAACTCCTTTTGCACTTCCCTCTCTCGATGGAGTCAGCAAAAACACTCTTTCCAATTCCCTGACACTCGCACACCAAAAACCTGTCAAAGCGCCCATACAATCGGTCACTGAAGAGACGCTGAACGCCCTCATCAAGCAAGGGTACTTCATCGCAGCCGATTTAGACACTTTCCTTCCTGCTCCAGCGTTCTACTTCAGCAGCCAGGAGAGTCCTCTTTTCCTCGATGAAGCTTTTTCTCATGACTACCTTAATTTAGAAAACCTCTCCTCAAAACACCATCCTCCCACATACCTCGGTTAAAACCTGTCTGCTACTTGGATTCGTAGAAAGACTCTTCAATCCATAATTGACAATTATTTTTTTAATCAACGAGGTAATAAATGCAAAGCACAACTTCGACAAGGGAATCCCCTGTCATCATCCATGTCGATCATCTCCAGAATGCACCCTGGTATGCGGACTCGAAAATCAAAATCTCCGGTACCCCGCTCACGGTGCACGAGCTTCAGGAAATCAAGGGAAATCGCCTACCCGATGCGGCCACAAGAAGGGACGAAGTGATCCGTCTAATCTATCTCACCACGCTTGCGGAAGAGGGTAAAAGCGCCTTTAACGAAAAGGAACTGGCCCTCTTTAAAGAGAGCGACACAAAAGCCACCCGAGTTATCGTGGCCTTATGGGGCGGCCTATCCATCTCGCTGCTGCTGACTTTCGCATCGCTTGCTGGTCTTACATCGGGCTTAGACTCCTTAAGCAATATGGAAAAGGCGGCGATCGCCGTATCGGTGACCGTCCTATGCGGTGTTGTGATCAACCCCATGGCATACTACGCAACGGGATTTGCTACTAACTCTTCAAGCAATGCCTATAACGACAAGCAAGACATCTCTTTGCGCTACGCCAAGACCCTTAGCAACTCAGCTAAGATCCTGCTTGGTTTGGCTTATGGTAACGTCGAGGAGCAGACGCTTGCCCATGCCATCGTTCAAAATATCGACATGAACGTGTTAAGGGCAAAAGTTGAAGGGGCCTTAAAGAATCCTATAAGGAGCGAAGATATCCTAGACCCTCTAGTCCAGGTGGTTGCCTTCTTGAAGGATGATGATATAGAGCACCTCAAAAAAGAGACGCTAAGACAATTTGTCTTGGCCAAAACTCAAAAAGATCTCGAAGCAGAAAGCATATAGATTCGGGATTCGTATTTCAATCTTGCCCCTCATTACTGAGGGGCATTTCTATTATCGAGCCGGCGCAACAACGCCCGCCAGCCAACTTCTTGGAATCCCGAACAATGGTGTGCGTTTCCTCAAACTCAAGTATAAATGCATCGAGCGTGTGGACTGCCTCTATTGTTTTTTAAATTATTCCTTTTTCAGCTATACCTATTGAGCAGAAGCCAACAACGACAAGATTTATTCTTTATGGATCCTCTCAATCAAACACCCAACCACCAGGCGCCCAAAGATTTTTGGGAAGACCCGGAGATCAAGAACTTCTTAACTCGGCTTGATTGCCAAATTGACACTTTTGACCGGTTTAATATCGATTTGTCCGGATCCTACTCACTCCTTCTACCGACGATCACAAAAATCACCGTTAACCTCCAAAAGCCCTCTCTTTTCCGAGATGGTGCTGGACGTCGGCCAAAAGCCCTTTTGACTATGTTGTCCACAAGCGACCTAAGCAAAAAGGTACAAGACTGCGCTGAAAGTTATCTGACGGGTAAAGGCTTTGAAGTGGTCGGAAAGGGTTCTTTAGAAGGGCAATTGAAGTAAGGTTGAAATTGTAGGGATGCTCGCTCACCAAGCACGATTCTTACAAATTTTAGTGCATAAGAAGGCGGGACACAGCCCGCCCATGCAATAGAGTCTTAGTAAGCCAAACTTATCCTTCCATATGTCTTGGTAACGGAGTTTTGGAAGCGAAGAGAAGAGCTAAAGGCTGGATCAACCATGTGCCTTGGGTCAGGCTCTTTGTCAAATCATAGTTGCTTCTGCCTTCGAAATGGTCGATGGCGAGCTCAGCTACATTCCCCCCGTCGACAACAAACTGGATCGTTCCAAAAGTTGTCCAGGCGTCTTTGGCAACAACAGCGAGAGTGCCCATAAACAGTGCAGACAAGAATCCGGTAGTTCCCCCGGCAATAATTCCAAAGATAGCTAAGGCAACAGCGACAATCGCGACGGCAACTGCAGCGATTTTTCCATAATTGGCAATTTTCGCGACGTAATTTTTATCAGCTTCAGAAACCTGGCCACGGTAAAATGATTCGCTAATCGTTTTGCAAATCGTGTCAAACATATTATCTCCTTTTTAAATGGCGCTTAGCCTACAAAACCCGCATCTGAGAACCGCATCGATCAAGACCTTGCGCATTCCCTTTTGCTTTATGGTTTGCAATTATCAGAGGGTCGTAAGTTTTTTTCTATTCAAAAATATCATAGACAGGGAAATGAGCCTTAAAAGTGCAGTCCTACTTCCGCCTCGAAAAAAAGGGTTTCAACTCCTGTTTCATCCTGGATAGGGATGAAACGTCGGTGTACATCATATGCCCAGCAGGGAAATGGCTTTGCTTGATGTTTTTTTTCTGCGTCTCGCTCAAATTTAAATGTTGAAAGATATACTCCTGGGATAGGAGAGGTGTCGCCATATCGTAGATACCCAGAGCGGAATAGACTTTAAAATCGGGAATGCGGATCAAAATTTCTCTTAGAGAACTTCCCATATTCATCTGAACATTACCTGCCCGACAATAGTTCCAGGGAGATGTATTGACAAGATAGCGGTACTCATCCCCCCTATCCCATCCAATCTCCTGCCGAAGATATTGATTCAAAGCCGCTACATAAGGAATGAAAATGCTGTCTTGGCTGGGATCGTAATCCATAGTTTCCGCATGAGGTTCCAAAGCTCCTGACGAAAATCGCGAGTCGAACCGCCCGATAACCTTCCCTTCAGCTCTGAGAAGTTGCTCGCAGAAGCTAAGTGGATCTATCCGGATATTGGAAGAGAAGATCCAGTCGCTGGAAATACCAGTCAACAAGGAAAGCTGATCGGCAACCTGCTTTTTCTCGTTGTCCGGCAGCTGATCGCCTTGCATAAGGGCGAGAAGGTAAGGACCCTCAGCATAGCTTCTGGATCTGGCAATTGCCTCTTCCACAGTTTCGCGGGACTTTGCCGGCAGCCTTTTATGATAATGCGCTGCAGCTGTATAGGAAGGGAGAAAGAACACATACGGCAGATCATGGCCTGGCTGCGCACCCCGGAGCCACGAGAGGTTTGTAGCGGTCGAGATCAGAATCAGCCCGTTAAACGACATACGGTGCTTTTCGAAAAGATAGTCTGCCATTCCTATCACGCGGGCCGTTCCGTAGCTCTCCCCGGCCAGATATTTCGGGGTATTCCATCGACCCTTCTTAGTCACATAGAGCCTGACAAATTCACTCATCAGCTTGATGTCTTCATCAACACCGTAGTACTGCTTGGGGTCTTCGCCTTTCACAGCCTTGCTGAACCCCGTAGAGACAGGATCGACAAAAACTAGATCCGTATAGTCTAGAAGAGTGTAGGGATTATCCTCCGTTTCGAAAGGAGGGGTCAATCCACCTTCCATCTTAACCTCGACTCGCTTCGGTCCGAAGGCTCCCATATGAAGCCAGATGGCTGAAGAACCGGGTCCGCCGTTAAAACAGAAGGTGAGGGGGCGATCGTCCTCAGCTTCCTGTTTGAAGTAAGCGACAAAAAAGATCTCGACCTTCTCCTTGCCTTCATGATCGAAGAGCCTTTCCTTCCCCGCCTCCATGACATACTTCAACTTGCCTTCTGTCGTCTCCATACTTTTTGGGGAAGAGATAAACAAGTCGGCCGGCTGCTGGGGTTCTTCAAGCGAGACAAGGGAAAAGGATAGAGTAAGAAATAATGTAGTCATCAATGTGAGAAGGCAACTCTTTGGGCCATGCAAAGTAGATTTTTTTGTCATTTCCATCCATTTGTCCTTTGTCAATCACCGGCTTTAAGCTGAAGATTAAGCAGCTGCTGCGGATTAACGGCAGCGTCCACCGCCACTCTCTTAATACGGCTTGTTTCGCCTGAGAGAATCTCAATTTGGCCTCTCTTGATCCCTAACGTCTTAGCCAGCATTTCGATGAGCTCTTTGTTAGCCGCTCCCCGCTCAGGAGGGGAGTGCAATTTTACCTTTAGCCTACCCTCTTCCCACCCGTCAAGGCCTGCCTTTTTGGCTTTCGGTATCACTTTTACAAAGAAAACATATCCCTTCGGGGTAAGAGTTATGCTGGGCGGAATCGTCATGAGATCCCTCCTGGTTGTCGGTATCACTAGCGAAATATCTCAGACGATACCTAATTGTAATTAAACAGTCAAAAACAAGAGTTAATCAATAAATGAAAACAATTAATTTGAATATAATTTACAGTTTATATATAATTGTTCAAAATTAATTGAAAAACACCTTGTTTTTTGAACTGTATATTAATAAGGATCATTTAATGTGTTACCCTAGTCACAACTACAACCCCTCTTCATTTTACTATCACCATAGCGATACATCGCCTCAACCCAGAAGCGGCAATGATTACGACTCAGATGATCGCAATGAATACAGACGAGACAGTGATTCAAAGAATGAAAGCCGGCGTCACACAGATTCCTCCCGCGATGTTAAAAGGCAAAACAATTGGCAGGAAACCAGGTCATTTGGGAAAGAGTCTACCTACCAAGGCCGAAAGTATGGGGCGGTGACAGAGAAATCCAGAGCAAGAGACGAGAAGGAGCAAAAGAGAGTTGAAATTGCTGCACAACCTTTAGTGCAGGCTCCCGGCGACATAGAAAATAAAAAAAGAACCCTGTCACAAGCTCAAGAAAGGAAATCAACTATTTCGCAACCCGTGAAAAAGTTGCGGCTCGAGCAAGGTGCAACCAATCATTACACTCCAAATCGAGAAGAAGAAAATTCACCACCGACCAATTATTCTCCCCGGCAGGTGTTCTCAATACAAAGCCGGCGAAAGGTAGAAACCGGATCCGCAAAAGTAGTGACTCTCGATGCCCACCTGCAACGGGCCCAAGAAGAGCTTGCTATCCTTTTCTCTAAACGAACTACAGACAACAAATTCCAGAGCATCCCCACCCCCTCTCCCACAATCAGCACACCGAAAGGTACCCCTTTCAACTATGGTGCGCCCCTGTCGATGAGCTGTTCGGAAGAAGAAATTGAACAAACGCTGTTTCTCCCTCCTGTCAAACCGTCCGAATATCTCAAACTGCTGGATAAAGAATCCGAGCAGTTCTCTTCAGGCTACAAAGCCGAGGCCTTTGATGGTCTTAACCTTTGCAGAATTCAGAAAAATCCTGCTGCCTTCTTACAGGAATCCCGAATAGAATATTCGAGAATCGGCGCAGGTTCTTTCCACTTAGCTTATAAAGAGAAAAACAACGGCATAGTCTATCGCTTCCCCAAACCCGAATTGGATCAAACCAATCCAAAGTGCAAGCTCTACAATGTGACAGGAAGTGAAACTAAAATCGTTCCCTACACCGCAAGCATACTCTACAATGGATATCTCTCTTACAAAACGATGGAATCCGTTGTGCAGAACATGCCTGGGGTACGGGTTGCCAAACTCTATAACAAGCCCATTGAAGACGGATATTGGAAAATCGAATACATCGAAAAAGATGTGAATATCCACGACCCTGGTCAACTGAAAAAAGTGGGAGCATGTTTACGACAGATGGTGGAAAAAAACAGAGTTCTGTTTCCCGATTTTAGACCTGGCAATGTGAAAGTAGACAATCAAGGCAATATCGTGATCATCGATTTTTGCGAAGACAAAACAATCGATCACTTCAGGATGGTTACCCCGAGTAAACTGGTTGAAGAGTATATCGAGTGTTGGGCGAATGGACAAAACTCGGTTCTGCAGGCTCTTAAAGGGTACGCAGGGATCAAATAAGCTAAGCGGGCACTAAGATCGACTAGAACAAACAGTTCTCCCAAGGAGAAACTCGCTTCAATGAGAAGGACGCATCGACCTTGATGATGCTTCCGTCTGCAAATGTCGCAAAAAGCATGAAGGGATCGACCTCAATAGAGGTCACAGCGTAATCATGGGGCTTGGCAATAGTATACGAGCGCGCTGTGGTGTCGGCAAATCCCGTCATCAGTTCACCCGAAAACGATCCGCTAAAAATTTTGTTTCCATCCGTCTTCACATGTGTCAGCATCGAGTTGTGCTGATTGACGGCAAGAGGAACACCGGTATTGCGAATATCGTAAAGCGATGCCTTGCCTCCAACAGTACCAACAGCCAGGCAGTTTTCCTTTGCGTGCAGACAACGAATGGAAGTCGCTTCCTGCGTAAATAGGATGGGCGATGCGACTCTTTCAACATCTGCGAGGTAAACTCCCCGCTGCACCGAACTCAGCCAAAGCTTTGATGGGTCAGCCGCAGACACACACTTCTCTACCCCCAAGCCAATAGAGTCTACTGATTCAAATCCTGTCGCCAAATCGGAATAATAAAGTTCACCGAATACGTTTTGAAAAAAAACACCTCGAGCTCCTCCATCCACCGCACTTATAAATCCCGCTTGGGCAATGCCACACTGATTTACGCGAAACTCCCGTATTACCTCTCCCTTTGACGCGAATGCCAACAAGCCGTTTTGGCATCCAGCTATCACATCGTAACCACTAACACCAAGCACATTAGGAGATGAAGATAGACTGCGGTAACTACTTAAATCGGAATCCCTCCATCTAAACTCGAGATTCGAATTCTTCCAACCTATAACAGATAATTGTTCAGATAGGCCCACACACTCGATTTTCGGCTCCAATCCTGAATTTAATCTTCTTTTTTTGTATGGAGTTTCGCTTTTTGTGCAAATTGTATTTCCTTCGTATTGAAAGTACGAACTTTCCTTGAACCGGTTTTTAGGGATCATGAAAGTCTTGGTGCTGCTTTTGACAAAAAGGAAGTTCTTGTTCGACAGAGCGGAAAAGAGAGCTCCCTGACATCTCTCGGTAGGGTTGCGTGAGACCTGCACTTCAAATTTTCCACTCCTCCAATTGTCTTCGGCAACAAAACGGTCTCTGAAGGATCGACTCCAATTGAGAGGGTTTGCCCAGGAGCTGTCCTGCCAACGCTCTTGGTAGAGCCTGCTCCACAGCTTATTTGCCTTGACCACTTCAGAGCCAATAACACACGTTTGGCCAAGGCGACAAAGACTCCGATAATCGAGCTCGCCCAAGATTATATCCCGCATTTCCGGTGGGAGCGAAGAGCTAAACAGACCGTTGGATGTCGATGTATCCAAAGAGTTCAGAACGCTGTTACTTACCATAAGAAATTCTCTAACTTGTGTGATGATCAGGCATGAATAGTTGAGAGGCCTATTTTCCACCTTTGACCCGTTCCTACATAACTCTCGAAAAGGCCAAAGATAGCTGATTCGAATGTGCAGGGAGTTCCAAGGAATAACAACATACCGGGGCGTTATTCTCTCTTATTAAACCCGAAAATAAAATATCATGAACATAATTTAACACGAAGAATAAACTAACAAAACAATAAATTGAATTGTAGTTTTAAAAAGAATATTTTTTTAAAAACCACCAAAGAAGGTACTTTTTTCTACCAAGGAAGAGATGACATTTTACTGTTTCTAAAAAACTACCCTGTGCTAGGATATGGCTCTTTTTCGGGGTGTAGCGCAGCTTGGCTAGCGCGCTTCGTTCGGGACGAAGAGGTCGCGGGTTCGAATCCCTCCACCCCGAAATTCACATCAGCCTTTCCTTCACTTCTTTCAAAGTCACTATCCGAGCACCTCTGGATTGCATCTCGCTAATCGCTTCTTGTTCGTCTAAAGGATTTAAATTGACCGCTCTGCAGGCGTCTATAACAACAAAAACATCATATCCCAGTGCCAATGCATCCAGTGTGGAGAATTTGACACAATAGTCCGTCGCAAGACCTGCGATATACAACTCTTTGACACCCTTTTCTTTTAAAAACGGATCGAGGCCGGTGGCCTTTTTGTGACCGTTATCAAAAAAGGCACTATAGCTGTCTATATCTGGATCGGTTCCTTTAGGAATGACGGCCGCCAACTTGGTGACATCGAGTGATGAGACGATCTCGGCTCCTTTTGACCCCTGCACACAGTGATCGGGCCAAAGAATCTGGGGCAGCCCCTTGAGCGAAACAACCTCACCCGGAGTTTTTTGATGAGTGGAGGCAAAGCTGCCATGTCCTATGGGGTGCCAGTCCTGGCTGGCAACAACCACATCGAACGGCAGCTGGGTCAGTTGGTTGATTACCGGGACAACTTGATCCCCCTCTTTCACTCCCAGAGCTCCCCCAGGTAAAAAATCGTACTGAATATCAACAATGAGTAAGCCTTTCATCTGTTTTTCGCTCCGAGTTATGACAAGTGTGGTGTATTTTTAAGACTGCTCGCAAGAAAATGTGCTATTTCAGCGCGTCGAGATTCCTTTATGGGACGATGTAATCGTGAGCTTTTTCACTACGAATGTTGCGAACCAGACGGATTTTCAGGTCGTAGAGGGATTTTTCCATCCCAACCATATATTGATGGGGATTTAAAAATCGCTTGACACCTACAGGAAAGGAGGAAAGCTGCTCTTGCGTCCTCTTTCTGATATCGTGCAAGCTGGGCAAGGTATAAACGCGTCTTCCCTCTCTGTAGATTGGGATAAGCAGGTCTTCAAATTCTTCGCTATTTTTTATACGCGCCTCTTTGGTGGAGTCAAAGGGGTCTACAATAGACACTTCATCGTCGAGGGGCGAGTTGATATCATAAATGGCATCAGCGATATTGATTCCCTTTGCCTTGAATCGCCTCACCTGAAGGATGCCCGGATTGGATACTTTCTTCATCTGCTCAGAGAGTTTCAGCTTATACTTCCAATGCTCACCCGGATCACGAATGGCAGAAAGCTTATAGACGCCATCGAGCGCGGGCTGGTCCTTGCCGGTAACAAGGTTGGTTCCCACTCCCCAAACTGTAATTTTAGCGCCCTGCCGCTTTAGCTCGCTGATGATAGTCTCATCAAGCTCATTGCTGGCAAAAATTCTGGCATCAGGAAAGCCGCTCGCATCCAGCATGTTCCTTGCTTTGATACTGAGGTCTGCCAAATCACCCGAGTCCAAACGGATACCGATCATCTCGTGTCCTTCGCTTCGGAGCAACTTTGCTGCTTCGATAGCTTTTTCCACGCCTTTCAGAGTGTTGTATGTATCCACTAAGAAAACGCACGATGTCGGCATGTGCTTGGCAAAGGTCGTGAATGACTCCAACTCATCGTCAAAAACCATAACCCAGCTATGAGAGTGAGTGCCTTTAACGGGAATTCCGAAGAGTTTTGCCGCTAAGACATTGGATGTAGAATCGCAACCGCCGATATAGGCTGCACGACTGGCAGTGAGCGCCCCATCGATACCTTGAGCCCTCCTGAGACCAAACTCGAGCACGGAATCTCCCTTGGCGGCCATGCATATTCTTGCTGCCTTGGTTGCAATCAGAGAAGGAAAATTGAAGAGATTAAGCAAGGGACTCTCAAGCAACTGACACTGGATCAAAGGACCTTTGACACGGATTAGGGGCTCATAGGGAAACACGGTTGTTCCTTCCGGAACGGCATCGACATCACAGGAAAAGCGCATCCCTGCCAGGAAGTCGAAAAAAGCCTCCTCGAAAAGGGGGTTGCCGTCCGTGTCTTTAAGCTGAGAGAGATAGGCGATGTCGCTTTCATCAAAACGAAAGTTATCAAGAAATTCGACTACACTCTCCAGACCTGCCGCCACTGCATACCCTCCATTGAAAGGAAGGGTGCGAAAAAAAAGATGAAAAACAGATTCCTTCTTATCAAGTCCGGCTTTCCAATACGCATAGGACATGGTCACCTGGTAAAAGTCCGTCAGCAGGGCGAGGGATTGACTGTAAAATTTTCTCAGGTGAGCGTCTGCCATATATCAGCCCTATTTTTTACTGGTCTCAATACACTATTTAAGAAAAAAGCATTATGCCTATTGATCAACGCCTTGATAGTAATTCATCACTTAAGCGATTGGCAATCTATAATTCCAAAACTTAAAACTCAGCAAACTCTGAGGTATACCGAAAGTGTCGGTATAAACAGCTGCTGTCGAAGCGATAGAATTTTCGCTCTCATTTAACGATTCGCTTCGGTAAAATGAATTCTCTTCACGAAAATGAAGATTCTAGTCTCCACAAGAGATTTCCTTAAACAAAAAACTAAAAACAGTAGTTAGAGCGTCATGGCGGAGATCGAAAATGATCCTGGAATGGTAGAAGAAATTCAGGATGCCCTTTTTGAAGAAAAAGAACCGGAACCCTCCTTGATAAACGCTATCTTTTTGATAACCGGGACATGCATCGGAGCCGGAATGCTCGCGCTGCCATTTGTGACAGCCTATTCAGGCTTTCTCCCGGCGCTCCTCATCGGCTTTATCTCTTGGATTTTCATGATGGCAACAGGCCTTTTGTTTCTTGAGGCAACGCTCTGGATGCCGGATGGCGCCAACGTCATTTCCCTCTCCAGACATTTTTTGGGCCGAACCGGGCAGTGGATTGGCGCTGTTCTCTTCTTATTCCTATACCTCTGTCTGATGGTCTCTTATATCGATGAGGGATCTGCTCTCTTCGGCAGTTTCATGAGCTCCTATATTTCTCCTCTCGAAAGCACACTGCAGCTGATTTTCTTTTCCGTTATCTTCGGCGCTCTTGTCTTAGTCGGCACGCAGATCGTGGGCAAGGTCAACGGCCTTTTAGTTCTGGGCCTTGTCCTGAGTTATTTTTTGATCGTCGTTGCCGGCATCGGAAGCGTGGAAGCGCCCCTGGCCCTGAGAGCGGATTGGAGCCTTTGGTATATGGCAGCGCCGACGCTATTTTCGGCCTACGGCTACCACAACATCCTTCCCACCCTTTCCACCTATCTCAAACGAGACACAAAAAAACTGCGGATCGCGGTGATCGTAGGGACGACAATTCCTTTTATTGTCTATACGCTGTGGCAGCTGCTCATCATCGGAGCGGTCCCGGTGGAGCACATCAGCCAAATCCAGGGACTCCAGGTCCGAAGCTGGGAGCTTCTGGGACTTGCCACTGACAGCGTTCTTCTAAAGGCGCTGGGAAAGGCTTTCGCATTTTTTGCCATTGTCACCTCGCTGCTTGGAGTCGCCCTGTCGATGGTCGATTTCTTAGGAGACGGGCTGAAAGTAAAAAGAAGCGGTCTGACGCGCGTCTTCCTGACGATGGCCGTCTTCATCCCTCCGACAATTTTCGCTTCAACCTATCCAGGAATATTCGTTGAGGCCATCGGCGTGGCCGGAGGAATTGGAGAGGCTATTTTAAACGGCATCATGCCTGTCTTAATGGTTTATGTCGGAAGATTCAAAATGGGACTCCCCCCCATCTACCGATTTCCCTTTGAACGCACCACACTTTCGGCCTTCATCGTCTTTACGCTGCTGATCATGTTCATCGAGATCAGGCACTTAATGTCATAAACCCTTGCAAAACCTGAAATAGTTAGTCCGCAATCATTACTTAAAAGGCCTATGAATATACCCACGTTTCCAGATGTTCTCTCCTTAGAACCGAGCTATCCGGCCCTCCTTCTGGATGCCTATGGTGTTTTTTATGGCGGCCAAGCTTCGGGTCCCTACCCGGGGTCGGCTAAAAAACTGGAAACGCTGATGAACAGCGGTAAAAAAATTGGCATCCTCTCCAATACAACTCAGCTTTCCCATTCCGTGATGGAGAAACTGGAAAAGCAGGGTATAAGACAAGGGAGCCACTACCATTTCTACATCACATCAGGGACAGTTTGCCAAAAGGCCCTGATGGAAAGAAGCCTACCCTTCCCCACGCCGAAGCTACGCTATATTCTCTTTGGCAAACCCCATCCCCATGTCCGCTACCACGAAGCCCTGTTCAAGAGCAGCCCCTATACTGAAACAACAGATCCCCAAAATGCCGATTTCATCTACATCTCGGTGCCTCACATACAGGGTGAAGATCAGGAAAACCCGGAACTGTTCCACAATGAGGTCGAAAGAGCCTGTGCCCTGAATCTTCCCTTCCTTTGCGCCAACCCGGATCTTTTTGCCCATGAGGGCAATCCGCCGCGTCCCGTTGCTAGACAAGGGTCAATTGCGAAAATAGCGATCGAGCTGGGCGCCAAAGTCTATTTCTTCGGCAAACCTCATCGAGAAGTTTATAGAGCTGCTATGGAAGCATTCAACCGGATTGGCGTTTCAGATCCTCGATCGATTCTCATGGTGGGAGATACCCCCTGGACTGACATCCGAGGAGGGAAAGAAGCAATGATGGCAACCGCCCTTGTGACCGGCACTGGAATCTTTCATGAAACTGTAGCGCGCTTAGGCCTTGAGGCAAGCATTGCGCAGCTTGGGCCATACGATAGGCCCCATTATCTGATTAAGGAGCTTTGATGAGTTTTACTTTGCACCCAAACTTCGCTTCAAAAGAGCGTCTGTTAGAGCTTCCCCTCTCGGTTGTGCTTCTCGAAACAGAAAAGCCCTATCCCTGGCTAATCTTAGTCCCGAAACGGGAAGGTGCAAGGCGCCTACTCGATCTTTCCTTTGAAGATAGAGTGCAGCTGATGAAGGAAATCGAACTGGCGGAACGCACGCTGTTCAACGAATTTACACCCGACCAGATGAATGTTTGTCAAATTGGCATTAAAACACCCCAGCTGCATATTCACGTGATTGCTAGGTTTAAAGAAGATCCCAGCTGGCCCGACACTGTCTTTGAAAACTCCTCCACAGAATGGTTCTTGCCCTTCGACCGGCAAACGATGCGGGAGAGGATCCTGCAAAGAATCCAACCTCCCCTATAATGTCAGACAGCTAAAGTTTGAGCCGCTTCAAGCTCCTGCCGGGGGCCGAAAAACTCAAAATGCAACTGCGCTGAAGGAATATCCCATGCTAGAAGATCGGCATAAAGGCCCAGCATGAACGGTTTAGGGCCGCAAAAGTAGTACTCTGCATCTCGCTCTTCTATAATCGACTCCATCAACCGGGAATTAATAAACCCTGTGCTTACCGAGGAATCTCTTAAGCTACTGTCTGCAATGGGTTCGCTGTAGCAATAATGGACTTTCAAATGCGGGTGTCGACAAGCAAGCCCGTCGATCAATGTTTTAAAGGCATGGGTCTCTTCATTGACGTTGGCATGAATCAATGTGATTGGATGGCCGGGAAGAGCATTCAGAGCCGACAGCAAAATGCTCAAAATGGGCGTAATTCCAACTCCCGCCGCAAGCAGCACCAGGGGTTTGATCTCATTTTTAGCGAGATCGATAAAAAACTCTCCGCAGGGAGGCCCCACCTCCAACCTGGAACCTACTGTGACCGAGTCATGCAAATAATTGGAAACATACCCACCAGTTGACTGAGGGTGCTGCGGCGCCTCACGTTTTACGCTGATGCGGAACCAATCCCGGTTGGGTGTATCGGACAGACTGTAATTCCTCATGGTAGTACTGCCGTTTGGCGTTTCAACCCGCACGGTGATATATTGACCAGGCTTGAAGAGCGGCAATCGACTTCTGTCCTCCGGAGACAAATAGAATGAAGTGATCACACGGCTTTCCACTTCCTTTTTCGTCACATAAAAAGTTTTAAATCCGCTCCATCCCCCATCCTGAGCCACATGCTCTTTGTAAATCTGCCCCTCTCTCTCGATCAAGATTTTTGCCAAAAATCCATAAGCCTCCGACCAGGCCCTGATGACCTCATCAGAAGCCATTTCGCCGAGAACTTCTCGAATAGAAGAAAGCAGATTTTCCCCAACAATCGGATAATGCTCCGGCTTAATTTGCAGGGAACTGTGTTTTTGTGCGATCAGCTCAACCGCTCCGCCAAGTACTTCAAGGTTATCGATGTTGGCAGCATAGGCGCAGATGGCATCTGCCAGTGCTTTTTGCTGCGTTCCCGACCTCTGATGCGCTGAATTGAAAAGAGGAATCACTTCCGGATTATGCAAAAACATTCGTTTATAAAAATGCCGGGTAAGAGCCTCTCCCCGCTCCTTGAGAATGGGGGCTGTGGATTTTACTAAGTCTATAGTTTGCTTGTGTAGCATGAAGAAGCTCCTTTTCTGTAATATGAACCTATCTGATTTTGACGCGCGGGAACAAAATTTGGGCTTCTTTATGAATGTGCTCGTGCAGATTTTGCTCTAAGCGCTCGAGACTGTCGAGCACGACAATGTGCGTCATGCACGCTCCTTCAGGGGGCATGTAGCCATTTGTCAACTTCTTTATCTTCTCGAAGGCATCCCCTGTTTCCAGGTGATCTTTATCCAGGGAGGTAAGATCAACTTTAGCTTCCCCTTGCGCAGATTCTCCCCTGGCAAAGTTGGCAATAAGGGGAAATACGACCTGTTCCTCTTCATCCATATGGCTTAGAAGGGAATCTTTTAGCTCTTCAAAGATATTTCTTAATTCGGCGATGTAGGGATACCGCTCGCCATGCTTGATATTTAATTTTTTGATCAATTGACTCAGGCGTGCCAGCTCGTGCCTCGTATAGATGTGGTGCGTGGCTACAATGTGCTCAATAATCTCCTGCGAAGACATCTCATTCCAATTTATCGTCTTTTTCGTCGCCGGCATCTGTTTGAGCTTCTGCATCACTTCGAAAATACTCAGCTTTTTGTCCTCGCACGCTTCCTTCAAGGTTTTGTTTCCCCTGCAGCAATAATCGATCCCCAGCTTCTCAAAGAGACTTGCGTACTCAGGCTTATTCGCAACCAAACTTCCGACAGTTGCGTTCTCATTCAAGAATTCCATAACACTCCATTTAACGGTAAAAGACGATTTAAGGATATCTGGATAAATTTGTCCACTGGAATATAATCTAGCTTTCCTCTATAAATAAGAGCAACAACGAAAGAAGATTATGCTCTCACAAACTTCAGAATACGCTTTGCGGATCATGGTGATCTTAGCTCAGCAAAAAACAGATTCTTTTCTCAGAGGTGAGGAAATCGCCAAAGGCACTAAGGTGCCTGAAGCCTATTTGGCCAAAATCTTGCAGTCGTTAAACAGGGCAGGCTTAGTGCGAGCGCAAAAAGGGATAGGTGGGGGATATGCTATGAATCTGCCAGCGAGCCAAATCTCTTTATTCGATATCATCAATGCGGTCGACCCATTTACCCGAATCAAAAAATGTCCGCTTGGTATCGCGGGACACGAGACCTTATGCCCGCTTCATAAAAAACTGGACACCGCATACGCTGACTTCCAGAAGATTTTCGAAAACTGCCATCTTAGCGATCTTTTGCAAAATCGCGATCAGCCTGTTTTGTGCCCTCACAAAAAAACCTAACTTCCGAATCCCTTCCCATGCGTATAAACATATATTCCGAAAGCGTCTAGAAAATTGGTTTTGGCAACGTGAAATTTCAAATTTCGAGACACTTTCTGTATAAACCGATATCTTCGGTAATCCCCTCGCCAAGTTACGCAGCTCACAGAAAGTTCCGCTTAAAAAAGCAGAAAACTCGCTTTCCTACGGTGAGAGGTTCTATTCAGAATACCCTAGAAAATCTTGTTGATTTTGCGGTGAAAGACATAAATTTTGAGTCCTTCTTTAGAGAAAAATCCTAGTGTTATTGTCCCATCAATTCTTATTCAGGACCAGTGGGATCGGCCACTTCTTTACAGCCAGCCCCACTTCCCATGGAATCATAATCCGATAAGTTCTCCACGCAATCTAGAAATCAATCGTCTGATTCTTTCGGTAGCTTTTGCATTTTCAACAAACAGTTTTTTGCAAAATTCAACGCTTTAATATATTCCTCAAACGAGAATTCCCAGGACTTTCCGTCGAACGAAGGAAAAATCTCAATTTCAAGATTCTCTAATCCTTTTTCTTGTGATACAGTAGCCACTTCCTCTTCTTCAAAAAGGATATTAGCCACCATTTCTTCGTAAACTAGATCGCTAGAAATTTCTACACTAAACTTAGATTTTCGATTCATGAAGCCTTTAAATCCTCTTTTTGACCTATACCATACTCCCTTGCCGTCTAAAGAATAGTACCTCATCTCGCGCGGAATATTTCTTAAGACATATGGATTCTAGATATATCAAGATATCGTCTGAATGATAGTGACCCTGCATATTTTACTCGGGTTTTTTACCGTTATTTTTTGGGAAAACGCCATTAATACACTTACTATGTTTATGGAGAGCTCTTCCTGCATTCGTAAGACCATCACGATCTGTTCCTTACCCTGCTCAGGGAAGAGCATTTAATAGCTCTCACCATAATCTAGGAGTTATTCAACTTTCTGGCTCTTCAGGTTGTCTACGTAATTCCCATAAACGATGTTTAGTCTTCTGAATGACATTTTGAAATTCATCAAAACTAAACTCCCAACATTCTCTATCTTTTGGAGGATAGAGTCTGATTCTGAGATTCTCGAATCCATCTTCTTGTTCTATTTCAGCAACGAATTGATCCTTAAAATATATATCCGCTGATAAATCCTTGTATTCTAAATATCCTACTATATCTACTCTGAATTGCGAATCTGTCACAGCTCCAAAAAACCTCTAAAAGTGACTTTGTTGCCTAAATTTTTAATAAAATCGATGTTAGTCAATTGCTATCGTAAAGACGTATTCCACAGCCATCTTTCAAACCCCAATACGCTAGTCGATTTTTTCAATAATTTTATTCCTCACTCAGCCACCGTCTTATCCTCAGTTATTATTCTAAAGCCCAAAGCGAAAATACTAATAAGGCTATTAGTGGAATTGGTAGATATTTGATAACAATTAAGATTCGACAGATCAACACTCATTTTTTTCCATGTTCTTTTGATATCATCTAATTCGTTAGATTGTTGAATACACTCTGCTTTTAAAATAAAATCCGGAGGAACAAAACCAAAGTGCATATCTGCTCTAAAAGCATAGTGCAGTTGCCCCTATAAAGC